>JACCUC010000073.1 GCA_013812065.1 Thermoleophilaceae bacterium
GCCGGGTCCCCCCAAAGCCCCGCCGCGGGCCTTGGGGGCACGACCGCCGAGACCCCACCGGCGACGGAGAGGCTTCCCGCGGGCGAGCCCGGGCTCGAGGACCTCGACCCTGAGACCGCCCGGCTCGAGGAGGCGGTTCCGCTCGACGGCGAGACCGAGCCGCTCGATCCGGCGACGAGGCGACTCGACGACCAGACGCTCCCGCTCGACGGCGAGACCGAGCCCCTCGCCGGCCCGCCGCCGCCCGTGGGCCAAGGGTTGCCGCCCCGCTCGCCGATCGAAGGCAGGCCGGGAGCCGCCGACCTCGGTCGCAACGGCGGGTCCGCCGTGCCCGGCCCGGTCGGTTCGCCGTCGTCCTCGGCGCGGCGTCGCGTCTACGGCGCCAGCCGGCGACCGCGAGTCCGCCTCGCCGTCGTCACCGGGCTGCTGGCCTTTGTCATAGCCGCCGTCGTCCTGACCGTCCCCGAGCTGATCGCGGGCGGCTCGGTCGGCGGTGGAAGTGGGGGGACGACGCTATTCAGGGGTGGCAGCGGCGAAGATTCCCAGCAGGGCGACGGAGCCGAGGATCGCGTGACCGGCGGCGACGAGGGCGAGTCGCCGGACGGCGGCGAGGACGCTGGTGACACCGAACCTCCGCCCGACGGAGGCGACGGCTCCTCCGATCCCGAAAAGCCGAGTGGCGAGCAGCCCCGGCAGAACCAGCGTTCGACTGAGCGGCCCGACCAAACGGACCAGCCACAGGGCGGCCGGTCGGGCGCATCGAAGGGCTCGTCGAGCCAGCGCGCTCCCGCCCAGCGGGCCGCGCCGAGCAGCCCTTCGGGCGGCGGCGGCGACGCTCCTTGAGCCCGCGGTGAGCGTGGCCTTCGCCGGGATCGCCTTCGACGCCTTTGGCACGCTCTTCGACCTCGCCGGCCTGATCCCTCGGATCGTCCGGCGCGTCGGCGAGCGGGGTGGGTCGGTGTTCGAGGGGTTTGCCGCCCGCCTCGTGCCGTACACGTGGCATCTGACCGCATCCGAATGCTATAGGCCGCTGCCCCGGGTGGCCCAGTCCGCTCTGCTCGCCGCCGCCCGGGAGGCCGGAGTTACGCTCGACGAGAAGGGCGCTCGGGAGCTCGCGGGCGGGCTCATTGAGCTTCCGGCCTATCCCGATGTCGCGCCCATGCTCGAGGGCCTCGCCGGCACTCCGCTCGCCGTGCTCTCGAACGGGACCGGCGAGGGGGTGGAGGCGCTCGTGACCGCCGCCGGCCTGCGCGAGCGCTTCGACCACCTGCTGGCCGCCGACCAGGTCGGGCGATTCAAGCCCGCGCCCGAGGTCTACGCGCTCGCTCCCATGGCCTTTGGCGCCGAGTCGGACGGCGACGTGCTGCTCGTCTCCGCGCACGAGTGGGACGTCGCGGGCGCACAGGCGGCCGGGCTGCGCGCGGCGCTCGTCGCGCGCGAGGGGGCTCCGACCGGCTTCCTCGGTCACGAGCCGGACATCGTGGTGGACACCCTCGCCGCGCTCCCCGAGGCCGTGAGACTGCCAGCCTGAGTCCCGGGCGGAGGCGCCGCCGAGCTCCAGCGGAGGCGGGCGGGGCCGCGGATATAGTCGCGGCCCGATGAGGGTCGGCGTCATCACCGGCACCGGGACCTACGCGTTGAGCGGCGTCGGCGGGTCGGCGCTCGAGGAGGTCACGACTCCATACGGAACCGCGCCGGTGTCGCGCGGGCAGGTCGGCGACATCGAGATCCTGCATGTCTCGCGGCATGGGGAGGGCCACCGGCGCCTGTCGAACCACGTCGCCCACCGGGCCAACATCGCCGCGCTCGGTCAGCTCGGGGCCGAAGGGGTACTCGCCGTGACCGTCTGCGGATCCGTCGACCCTGACGTCGAGCTCGGCTCGCTGATCGCCTTCGACGACCTCCACTTCGTCTCGAACCGCCTCGACGACGGGTCGCTGTGTACGTTCTTCACCGAGCCGGGCGATACGCGCCGCGGGCACTGGATCTTCGAGCGGCCCTTCTCCGAGGAGCTCCACTCCGCGCTGGTCGCGGGCGCGGAGGCTGCGGGCCACCCCTGTCGCGCCGGCGGCTGCTACGGGCACGTCGACGGCCCGCGCTTCAACACGCGGGCCGAGATCCGGGGGCTCGCCGCCTGCGGGGTGACGGCGGTCAGCCAGACCGCCGGCCCCGAGGCCGTCCTGTGCGGCGAGGCCGAGCTGCCCTACGCGCTGCTCGGTTACGCCACCGACTACGCGAACGGCGTGATGGCGGAGGCCACGCCGGTCGAGCGGCTGCTCGAGCTCATCGAGCGCAGCACCGAGACCTTCGCCTCGACGCTCGCGGCGGCCCTGCCACAACTCGCACAGGCCGAGCCACGGTCCCCCGGAGTCGTCTACCGCTTCGAGGAGTAGGGCTCAGCCGACTCCACCGCTCCCTGGCGACCTTTTTACGCCGGCTGTTGAAGTGGCTATGGCCGTCGCTGAAGCGAGTCTCGAAAAAATTCGCCTCGAGGGCTAAAGGTTCGCCCGATTCTGCCGATAACCCATACTGCGGATCAAGAGCTTCCGCCCCGGCGCCGGCGGGCCGCTCGGACTCCGGCGCAGACCCACAGCCTGACGGCGTCCGCGAAGAACCCGATCAGGTGGCCGACCGGCCCGGTGACCAGCCACGCCGCCACACGTTCCGCCCGGGAGCGCCGCCCGAAATCGCCGGGTCCGCTCACCCCGGCCACGCTATCGTGGCGCCCGCCATGGCCGCGAGTGTGACCACCACCAGGCAGGACCTCGCGGACTCGCGGGTCCGGGTCGAGGTCGAGGTCGAGTCGAGCGCTGTCGAGCACGAGCTCGAGGGAGCCGCGCGCGCGCTCGCCGGCGATATGAAGGTCCCCGGCTTTCGCGAGGGCAAGGTCCCGCCGCCCGTGGTCATCCAGCGCAGGGGCCGCCAAGCCGTGCTAGACGAAGCGGTCCGCCGGGCGCTGCCAGGCTGGTACGGCCAGGCGGTCCAGCAGGAGCACATCGCCGTCGTCGGGGAGCCTCAGGTCGATCTCGCCACCCTGCCGGAGAAAGGTGCCCCGCTCTCCTTTGCCTTCGAGGTCGGCGTGCGGCCGAGCGCGACCCTCGGCCTCTACAGGGGCCTCGAGGTCGCGCGCCGTGAGCCGGATGTCCCCGAGGAGGCCGTCGAGGCCGAGGTGGACCGCTTGCGAGAGGCCCAGGCCGCGCTCGAGACCGTCGAGCGCCCGGCCGCCCAGGGTGACTTCGTGGTCATCGACTTCGTGGGGACGATCGACGGCGAGGAGTTCGAGGGCGGCCACGCGCGGGGACAGCTGCTCGAGCTCGGCTCGGGCCAGCTCATCGAGGGCTTCGAGGAGGGTCTGCTGGACGCGCGCGCGGGCGAGGAACGCGAGGTTCCGGTGACTTTCGCAGAGGACTACCGCGCCGAAGCTCTCGCCGGCCGCGAGGCGGTGCTGGCGACCACCGTCCGAGAGGTCAAACAAAAGCGCCTTCCCGAGGCCGACGACGACTTCGCACTCGAGGCCGGTGGCTTCGACACGCTCGCCGAGCTGCGCGACGACATCCGCGCCCGGCTCGCCGAAGGCGAAGAGCAAGCGATCGACCGCGAGTTCCGCGCGGCGGTGGTCGACGCCGCGGTCGATCGCGCCCGGATCGACGTCCCATCGGAGCTCGTCCACGCCAAGGCGCACGAGCTCTGGGAGCAGACCGCGCGCCGGCTCCAATCGCAAGGCATCGACCCCGCCCGCTACCTCGAGTTGACCGGCAAGGACCAGGAGGCCCTGATCCACGACTCAGAGCCCGAGGCCGAGCACGCCCTCCGACGCGAGAGCGTGCTCGCTGCGATCGTCGAGGCCGAGGGCCTCGAAGTCACCGACGACGAGATCCTGCAGTCGCTGCGCGAAGCCGCCACCGGTCCCGGCGCAAAGCCCCCGAGCGAGCGCAAGCTCGCCCGTTCGCTGCAGGGCATGCAGGCCGACGGGCGCGCCGACACGCTGCGCGAGGACATCGCGATGCGCAAGGCGGTCGACCTTCTCGTCGAGTCCGCGCGGCCGATTCCCGTCGAACAGGCCGATGCCCGCGAGGTCCTGTGGACGCCCGAGAAGGAGCGCGAGGAGCGCCCCACCGAGCTCTGGACACCGGGGTCGTAGGGGCCGATCGGCGGCACCGGACGCGAGCTGGGCACCCGCCTGCAGCGCGCTCGAGGGCGCCTTTCGAGCGGGCGCAAACCCCCGCAGGGAGGCCAAGTGCCCATTGCTAGAGTGTCCGCACCGCCGAGCCATCCGGTGCGGCGGCCGCGGCTTTTCGAGGTCGCCGGCAGGATTCCGAACGGAAAGGCGAAACGGAAGCGCGCATGAGCCCACTTGTTCCGATGGTCGTCGAGCAGACCTCCCGCGGGGAGCGCGCCTTCGACATCTACTCGCGGCTGCTCAACGAGCGCATCGTTTTCCTCGGTACGCCGGTCACCGACGAGATCGCCAACCTGATCGTCGCCCAGCTGCTGCATCTGCAGGCCGAGGACCCGGACAAGGACATCTCTCTCTACGTCAACTCGCCAGGCGGATCGGTGTATGCGGGCCTAGCGATCTACGACACGATCCAGTACATCAAGCCGGACGTACAGACGATCTGCGTCGGCATCGCCATGTCGATGGGCGCGCTGCTGCTGGCCGGCGGCGCGGAGGGCAAGCGCATGGCGCTGCCCAACGCGAAGATCCTCATCCATCAGGTCTCGTCGGGCTTCCAGGGTCAGGCCACCGACATCGAGATCCACGCCCGCGAGATCATCGACGTGCGCCAGCGCCTCGATCGGATCATCGCCAAGCACACCAAGCAGGACTTCGACAAGGTCACGCGGGACACCGAGCGCGACTACTTCATGAGCGCGGAAGAGGCGACGGAGTACGGCATCATCGACCGCATCATCGAGCAGGTCTAGCTCGGAGCGAGCTAACCGGCCGGGGGAGGGGGGAAACCAATGGCGCGGCCAACCGAACAGAACGAACAGCTCCTGTGCAGCTTCTGCGGCAAGTCGCAGCGCCAGGTCAAGAAGCTGATCGCAGGACCCGGGGTCTACATCTGCGACGAATGCATCGATCTCTGCAACGAGATCATCGACGAGGAGCTCACGACGCCGGCGAGCTTCGACCTCGACAACCTGCCCAAGCCGCGCGAGATCAACTCCGTGCTCCAGGAGTACGTGGTCGGCCAGGACCCCGCCAAGCGCACGCTATCGGTCGCGGTCTACAACCACTACAAGCGCGTGCAGATGATGCAGGCCGAGGAGTCAGACCTCGAGCTGCAGAAGTCGAACATCCTCCTGCTCGGCCCGACCGGGTGCGGCAAGACGCTGCTCGCCCAGACGCTCGCGCGCATCCTCAACGTCCCGTTCGCGATCGCCGACGCGACCGCGCTCACCGAGGCAGGCTACGTCGGGGAGGACGTCGAGAACATCCTCCTGAAGCTGATCCAGGCCGCCGACTTCGACGTCAAGAAGGCCGAGACCGGGATCATCTACATCGACGAGGTCGACAAGATCGCCCGCAAGGCGGACAACCCGTCGATCACGCGCGACGTCTCGGGCGAGGGCGTGCAGCAGGCGCTGCTCAAGATCCTCGAGGGCACGACCGCCTCCGTGCCTCCGCAGGGCGGGCGCAAGCACCCCCACCAGGAGTTCCTGACCATCGACACCACGAACATCCTGTTCATCTGTGGCGGGGCGTTCGCCGGCCTCGACAAGGTGATCGAGCGCCGCGTCGGGCACAACGGCGTCGGCTTCGGCGCCTCGATCACCTCCAAGCAGAACAAGGACACTGGCGATGCGTTCGAGGCCGTCCTGCCCGAGGACCTCGTCGAGTACGGGCTGATCCCCGAGTTCATCGGTCGCCTGCCGGTGATCTCGGTCATCCACCAGCTCGAGCGCGACGACCTCGTCACGATCCTCACCGAGCCGCGCAACGCGCTCGTCAAGCAGTTCCAGCGCTTCTTCTCGTTCGATGGCATCGAACTGGTCTTCGCCGACGAGTCGCTGCGCTCGGTCGCCGACCGCGCCCTCGAGCGCGAGACCGGCGCCCGCGGCCTGCGCTCGATCATCGAGGACGTCCTGCTCGACGTCCAGTTCGAGCTGCCCTCGCGCCGCGACGTGACCAAGTGCGTGGTCACCAAGGAGACGATCGAGCGGGGGTTGAAGCCGACGCTCGTGACCGAGGCGGCGCGGGACGAGGACGAGGATGCGGCCGCGTTGGCGGAGGAGTCGGCCTAACAGGGTCCGGGCCGGCGCCGCAAACGGCGAATGGTCTCGAGCTCCTCGAGGTCGGCCAGATCCTTCGGGCGTCCGGCGGCCTGCTTCATCGAAATCAGGTCCTCGATCGAGGCGACGAGCACCGTGACGTCGCCCACGTTGATGCGCTCCGCCCTCTTGCGAAGCTTCTGGTAACCCGGCCCTCCCTCGGGTTCGGCTAGCAGGTCGATCTCCCCGGCGCGCGTCGTCAACGTGAGGACCTGGACGCGCCGAAGGGTGGCCGCATCGGCGACGAAGGGGACGTCGTCTTCGACGCCCTTGAGCTGAGCGCCGAGCTCGACGAGGGCCTCGCCGAGTGACTCGAGGTTCAGCGGGTCGGGCGCGAAGGTGATGTCGAGGTCGCGGGTCAGGCGCGGAGAGCCGAGCAGCACGGCGCCGATCCCGCCCACCACGACGAAGTCGACGCCTCGCCCGGTGAGAGCGCTGAGCAGCTCGCCCGGGTCGAAGTCCGGCCAGGAAGCAGTCACACGGGGGGGCGGACCGCCTGTACCAACTGCCGCACGTTTCGGTAGGCGGCCGTGAAGCTCGCCAGGCGCTCGGCGGGAGTCATCGCGAGGTGCCGGGCGATCTGGCCCTCATCGACGCCCCCCGGGCGGGGTTCTGCGGAAAGCCTCAGCTCGTGGCCGGTGGCTTCCAGGACCTTTTCCAACCTGGCCCCCGGAGGGTTGGCGTTCATCCGCTCGACTGAGCGACGGCCGCCTGGGTGGTGCCGACTGGGTGCGCGAGCTCAGCCCGAGTCAGGCGAGCACGGCCGTTAGGAACCATGGCTCAGATAATAGCCGTGACCTATATAAGTTCTGTGCGGGCGGTCAAGCATCGAGCGGCCACTCCGAGAGCGTGTGATGATGCCGACCCATGCGTACTGTCCCGCTCTCGTGAAAGAGCTCGCCAAAGGCGTCTCCCAGCTCCGCGGCTTCCCGCCGAACGCCATGAACGTCTACCTCGTCGAGGACGTGCTCGTCGACGCGGCCAGCCGCCACGCCAGGCGGCGCATCCTTCGCCAGCTCGGAGGCCGCGCGCTAGCCGCCCACGTCGTGACCCACGCCCACCCGGATCACCAGGGGGCCAGCCACGCGGTCTGCGAGTACTTCGGCGTGCCCCTGTGGGCCGGGGACGGTGACGCCGCGGCACTCGAGGACGGGCGCATCGCTGCGCGCCAACCCGACCACCCGTTGAACCGGCTCTCGGAGCGAGCCTTCGCCGGACCGCCGCACCCGGTCGCCCGCCGCCTGCGTGAAGGCGACGAGGTCGCCGGCTTCGCCGTGATCGACGCCCCCGGCCACTCCGCCGGCCACATCGCGCTGTGGCGCGAGCGTGACCGCACGCTCATCCTCGGAGATGTCCTCTTCGGCTGCCACCCCATGACTGGCATCCCGGGACTCCACGAGCCGCCCGACTTCTTCTCGCCCGATCCCGTGCGCAACCGCGGGTCCGCGCGCCGGCTCGCCGAGCTCGAGCCGGAGCTCGTCCTGTTCGGGCACGGCCCGCCGTGGCGCGATCCACGGGGCCTCGCGCGCTTCGTGCGCGGCCTCGAGCCCTGAGCTCCGAGACCGCTCGAACAAGCCCTGCTCCTCGGTCAGAAAGGCGGGCGGCGGTGCGTCCAGGGCCCCCGAGGGCCTTTTCAAGCTCTCGATCCGGAATGCCGACCACTTCCTCCGTGTCGCGATTGCGCTCAGCCTTGAACCGACCGGCGACGGCCTCGCCCGCGGACGCGGGCGTCGATGGGGTCGAGCTCCTCCAGTCGAAGCCCTCGACCCGGCGCGGGTCCGCCGATCATCACTCGGCCTTCTATCTCGAGGCCCTTCAGGGGTACGCCGAGCGTCGACCCGGGCGCTTCCACGTACCGGGCCACAAGGGCGGGGTCGGCACCGACCCCGCCCTGATCGAGGCGCTCGGCGAGGACACGCTCTCACTCGACGTGCCGATGATCATCCACGGCATCGACGTCGGCACGTCGCCGACTCCGCTCGAGGAGGCCCAGGCGATGGCGGCCGACGCCTGGGGATCGAAGCGCACGTGGTTCCTCACCAACGGCGCGACGCAGGGCAACCAGGCCACCTGCCTCGCCCTCGCGCAGCTCGGTGGTGAGGTCGTGGTCCAGCGCAACGCGCACGCGAGCACGATCGACGGGCTGGTGCTCGCCGGGCTGCGCCCTGCCCGAGGATGCGCTCACGGCCGGCGCCGATCTCGTCCTCTCGGGCAAGCTGATGGGCAGCCTCACGCAGTCGGCCATGCTTCACTTCGGCCACAGCGCCGGAGGGCGGCTCGAGGAAAGTACGATCGACCGTGCGCTGACCCTGGTGGGTTCGACGAGCCCGAGCTCGCTGTTGCTCGCATCCCTCGACGCGCGCGCCGGCACGCCGTCGTCGCGGGACCGGCGGCGCTCGAGGAGTCGATCCCCGCGGTGGCCGCTACCCGCGCGGCGGTCGGCCAGGTCCCGGGCCTCGAGGTCCTCGACGAGCGCCTCCTGCGCCACCCCGGCGTCTACGACTACGACCCGATGCGACTGGCCATCGACGTGCGGGGCACGGGAGAGACCGGTTACGAGGTCGCGGACGCGGCCCGTACGGACTCGGACATCCATTTCGAGCTCATCGCGGTGCATGAGCTCCTCCTGGGAGAGGGAGTGGCGGGGGAACTCGGAGATGCCGACGCTGAGCGTCACGCGCTCGCCGGCCGGGCCGAACTGCATCGAGGCGATGCGCTCGCGCAGCCGGTCGATTATCTGCTCGGTGCGCTCGAAGCCGGCGCGGGCGATGGCGAGCATGAACTCGTCGCCGCCCACGCGACCACAGACGTCGCTCGGGCGCAGCTCGCCGCGAATCGAGGTGGCCAGCGCGCGCAGCACCTGGTCGCCCGCGGCGTGGCCCCAGCGATCGTTGACCTGCTTGAAGTGGTCGACGTCGAGGGCGACGACCGACACCGCGTAGGCCTCCCGCTCGGCACGCCGAAGCTCCTGGCGCATGCGCTCCTGGAAGGCGCGGTGGTTGAGCAGGCCGGTGAGCGGATCGGTCAGGGCGAGCTCCTCGAGGTGGCCGTGCGCGGTCTCGAGCTCGGCGGCCATGCGGTCGAAGTCGCGGGCGAGCGCTCCGATCTCGTCTCCGCGCTTCCAGTTGAGGCGGGCGGCCACCTCGCCTCCGCCGATCCGGCGAGTCGCGGCGCGCAAGCGGTCGAGCGGGCTCAGCACCGCTCGGGAGAGCAGGAGGCTGATCAGGAGGGCGGCGGTCACGGCGGCGAGCGCGCTCGCCATGGTGAGCGCGCTCTTGTCGGCTGCCAGCGACTGGTCGAGCTGCTTGAGGTCGTAATGAAGCTCGAGTGCCCCGACGAGCTGTTGCCGCCCGTCGCGGAAGCGACGAATCGGGTAGTTGAGCTCGGCGTAGTGGGCTCCGTCGGTGGCGTTGACCTCGTGATAGCGGAAGTCGCGCTCGTCGATGGGGGCTGGGTTCGCCACGCTCTCGCTTCGCGTCACGGCGCCGGTCACGTCGCGCTTGGTCCCATCGGGATCGTGCTCGTGGCCGCTCTGGACGAGCCACGTCCCCCCGCTGGGATCGTGCCAGGAGACCGACAGCTTGTGCATGGTCTCGTTCTTCTGGCGCAGCGCGTTGATCCGCCGCTGGATGCCCTCCGGATGGCCGAGCTGCTTGAGCCGGAAGGAGTCGTCCCACAGGCTGGCGATCGCCCCGAGCTGAGCGCGCCCGGCCTCTCGGTAGGAGTTTGTCAAGCGCTCACTGAAGTACTGGGTCGTGAAGACGGCGAGCGCCGCTATGACGCCGAGGACGAGGAGCCCGACCCGGAGCCTGAGCGTTCTGAGCGGATTGAGTTTGTGCAACGTCACAGGCGATACCTCGTCGTGAGCTTGTTGGCGCCTCCGTGCGCCCTGCCGTAGGCGCGAACAGGGTCTTGTGTCGGCGAAAATCGAGGAAACTTGACCCCTGGGATGGGGAGCGAGCCGACCACGGCGGCGACGTAAACTGCGCACGATGTCGCTCGACCGCCCCGAGGAGCTTCGCGAGCGCACACGCTACGAGCCGGCGGAGGTCGAGCGGCGTGTCTTCGAGCGCTGGGAGGAGGCGGGGATCTTCCATCCCGAGCCCGACGCCTCCGGCGACGACGAGACGACTCCGTTCTCGATCGCCATCCCGCCGCCGAACGTGACCGGCGCGTTGCACCTTGGACACGCACTCAACGGCTCGATTCAGGACGCCCTGGTGCGCCTCAACCGCATGCGCGGACGGCGAACGAAGTGGGTCTTCGGGACCGACCACGCCGGCATCGGTACCCAAGTCCAGGTCGAGAAGGCGCTGCGCGAGGAGGGCACGAGCCGCCAGGAGGTCGGGCGCGAGGCCTTCGTCGAACGGGTGTGGCGGTGGCGCGAGCGCTACGGCTCGGAGATCGTCGAGCAGTTCAAGCGCCTTGGCGCCTCGGCCGACTACGCCGACGAGCGCTTCACCATGGACGAGGCCTACGCGCGCGCGGTGGCGCACGTGTTCGTGGCGCTGTTCGAGAAGGGCCTGATCTACCGGGGCAGCTATCTGGTCAACTGGGACCCGGGCACCGGATCGGCCATCTCCGATCTCGAGGTCGAGCAGCGCGAGGTCCGCGACACCATGTACTCGATCGACTACCCGCTGGCCTCGGGCTCAGGATCGATCACGGTGGCGACCGTCCGCCCCGAGACCATGCTGGCCGACACGGCGATCGCGGTCAACCCCGACGACGAGCGCTACACCCGGCTTGTGGGGGAGACCGCGGTCCTGCCGCTGCTCGGTCGCCGCCTCAGGATCATCGCCGATCCCTACGTCGACCCGGGGTTCGGGACGGGCGCGCTCAAGATCACGCCCGGGCACGATCCCAACGACTTCGAGCTGGGGCGCCAGCACCGCCTCGATGAGATCACGGTGATCGGCGAGGACGGGCGCATGACCGAGGCGGCCGGGCGTCGCTTCGCCGGGCTCGAGGTCGACGAGGCGCGCGACGCGGTGGTCGCGGCGCTGCGTGAGGAGGGTTTTGTATCGGGGACGGAGCCCTACGTCCACGACGTCCCGCACTCCCACCGCTCGGGACGGCGCATCGAGCCGCTCATCTCGCTGCAGTGGTTCTGCGACATGGAGCGGCTCGCCGCCCCGGCGATCGCCGCGGTCGGCGACGGGCGGGTGCGCTTCCACCCCGAGAAGCCGTGGACCGGCGTCTACCTCGAGTGGCTCAAGAGCATCAGGCCGTGGTGCGTCTCGCGCCAGCTGTGGTGGGGTCACCAGCTTCCGGTCTGGTACTGCGACGAGTGCGAGGAGACGTTCGTCGCCGAGCCCGCAAACGCCCCCGAGCGGTGCGGCATCTGCGGCGACGAGCTGCGCCGCGACCCCGACGTGCTCGACACCTGGTTCTCCTCGGCGCTGTGGCCATTCGCGACGCTCGGCTGGCCAGAGCGCACGCCCGAGCTCGCGACCTTCTACCCGACGAACGTGCTATCGACTGCGCGCGACATCATCTTCCTGTGGGTCGCCCGCATGGTGATGATGGGCATCGAGTTCACCGGTGAGGCTCCCTTTGCCGACGTTCCCATCCACTCCGTGATCCAGGCGCCGGACGGACGGCGCATGTCGAAGTCGCTCGGGACGGGCATCGATCCGCTCGAGGAGATCGACCGCTACGGCGCCGATGCCGTGCGCTTCGGCCTGCTCGCCATGGCGTCCTCCCAGGACGTGCGCTACTCGGCCGACCGTGTCGCTCAGGGCCGCGACCTCGCCAACAAGCTGTGGAACGCGTCCCGGCTGATCCTGCTCCAGGCCGGCGAGGGGCTCCGGGAGGGGGATACGGGCGCGAGCTTCGACGAAACGGCGGGAGCGGACGCGCCCGAGGACCGCTGGATCCTCTCCCGCCTCGAGCGGGCGGAGAAGCGCATAACCGGCCTGATCGACCGCTTCGAGCTCTCCCAGGCCGCGCGCGAGCTCTATGCGTTCGTCTGGGGGGAGGTCTGCGACTGGTACCTCGAGCTCGTCAAGCCGCGCCTCTACGATGAGCCGGGCGACCGGACCAAGGTGGCCGCAATCGTGCTCGGCGTGCTGCGGCGCGTACTCGTGCTCTCGCATCCGATCCTCCCCTTCGTCACCGAGGAGATCTGGTCGTTCCTCCCCGATGCCGGCGAGCGCGGCCTGCTCGCGGTCGAGCGCTGGCCGACCGCCGACCCCGGTCGGATCGACGAGGACGCCGAGGCGGAGATCGACCAGGTGCTGGGGGCGGTGACCGCGCTGCGGCGCTACCGGGACGAAGTCGAGGTGGCGGCCTCGGCCCGTGTTCCGGCGCGCCTCGAAGCCGACGGGTACGAGCGGACGGCCGCGCACGTGGAGCGACTTGCCCGCTTCGACCTCACGGCGGACACACGCGGCGGCGGAGCGCAGGCGAACGGCGCCGGCGCCCCCGCGCCGATCGCCTCGGTGGCCGTCCCCGGAGGCGTCGTCCACGTGCTTCCTTCCGAGGCGATCGACCTCGAGGAGGCCGAGCGCCGGCGAGCCGAGCGCCGCCGTGCGCTCGAGCACGAGATCGCGCGCGCCGAGGGAAGGCTCGCCAACCGCGGCTTCGTCGAGAAGGCTCCGGCGCGGGTGGTGGAGGCCGAGCGCGAGAAGCTCGCTCGGTTCCAGGAAGAGCTGGCGGGGCTGTAGGGGGCGCTTGTAGCTCTCTCTCTCGGGTACGCTCGCTTCGCTCGCTCAAGGAGCCCCTCGATAGGGAGCTCCAAGCGCCCCGGCAGACCGCCCGCTTCTCCGATGAACTTCGCTCAGGCCGAGAACCATCTGCTTGACCTCGAGCTGTTCGGGATGCGGTTCGGCCTCGACCGGATGCGCAAGCTGTCGACCGCGCTCGGCATGCCGCAGCGGCGTTTTGCCAGCGTGCACGTGGTCGGCACGAACGGCAAGTCGTCGACGGCGCGGATGGTCGCGGCCATCCTCGAGCGTGCGGGCCTGCGGACCGGTTGCTACACGTCGCCGCACCTGCGTTCGTTCCGGGAGCGGATCGAGGTCTCCGAGCAGCCGCTGTCGGAGGGCGGGTTCGCCGAGGCGGTCACGCGCGCGAGCCGGGCGGCCGAGCTCGTCGACCGCACTCTCGAGGCCGACGATCGCGTGACCCAGTTCGAGCTGCTCACCGCCGCCGCCTTCCACGCGCTCGCACGCGCGCGGGTCGAAGTGGCGGTGATCGAGGCCGGGCTGGGCGGTCGCCACGACGCGACGAACGTGATCCCCTCGAAGGTGCAGATCCTGACCGGCGTGGGTCTCGAGCACACGCGCTGGCTCGGCCCGACCCTGCTCCACGTCGCCGGGGAGAAGCTGGCGGTGGTCCCCGCTCACGGCTGCCTCGTCTCCGGCGAGCTCCCCGCCGAGGCCGAAGCCGCCGCCGAGCGCGTCGCGCGCGAGCGCCCGGCCCGGCGCGTGCGCGT
>JACCUC010000077.1 GCA_013812065.1 Thermoleophilaceae bacterium
GCAACGGATCGACCAGCGCCCACTGCGCGTCGGTGAGATCAGATGGGTACCGCCCCTTTGTTGACATAGTCTGGCCATTCGAGGATGCCCCTCCCAAGTCCTGCCAGCTTGTCAAACACGCTCTGAGTTGGCGGTCGAGCCGGTTTGGCCTCGCGACTCTCACGATGCTGGCCGTCGCGCTCGGCGTCGTGGGCGTCCTTGCCATCCTCTCGATCGGCATTCTGCTGCTCCTTCTTTCGCTGGCGCTCTTCCTCGTGGTGGGCAAGCTGGGAACTGGCGCACACCGGACCGCGGCCGCTGTTGGAGGGGTGTTGTTGGGACTCGGCGTTCCGCCACTTGCTCTCATATCGCTCTCACCGCCGCTGGTTGACTGCAAGGACGGCTCGAGCGGAGAGAACATCTTCCTCGGGTTTGAATCGGCCTCTGGAGGCGGAAGCCATTCGCTGAGCCCAGACGGCCGCACAGCCAGTGGCCGCGCCCACGGAAATACCTTCGAGTACGCGTATGCGTGCCGCGATGGCGAACTTGTCCGGTTCGACTTTCGGCACAGGTAGCACCTCCCCGCCGAACCTGATTGCCCGCTCAAGAGGAGCCATTGCGCCGCGTGGCGACCGCAGGGACCGGCGGGCTCTTCAACGACGCGGCGACCGCCAACGCCATGCCCTGAGCAACGCCGTACTCAAGATCGGGCGTAGACGGTCGACACCTTGACCTAACACCACCTCAGCAGACACGCGTCGTGGGAAGGTCGAGGCCCGAGTGGCCGGGCCTCCTCGCGCCCAGCCCTCCGACCAAGGACACGAATAATGAGCTTCATCGGCAAGCGCACCCTCCGGCGCGCCTCGAAGGACGCCGCGGATGGCTGGCCCGAGCCTGCCGCCACCACCAAGCGTCGGAACATGCTTCGCCGCTCGGCCTCCTACAACTGGCTGCCGTCCGGACGCAGGGACGCGCAGCACGACGGCAGCCGCGGTCTCGGCACCGAGACCATCGAGCGCTTCGGCGAGACAGCGGGGCACGACGGTACGCGCCACGGCATGGTCCGCAACCCGCAGAAGCTCGTGAAGGACGGGAACGGTTCGATGCACAGGGTCGTCAGCGGCGGCTCGACCGTCCGTAAGGGAGAGGTCAAGGCCGAGGCCCACCGCGACATCGAGTCGGCCAGAAAGCGCGTCGCGACGACACCCGCCCGCCGCCAGGGCAAGGAGGCGCTCAAGCCAATCGTCGACGCCCGCGTCGCCCGCGCGTTGGAGCGGCGCAAGGAGGTCGAGAACAAGATCGGTCCCGCCCGGGAGAGCCTCCGAGCCGAGGAGAAGCGCTATGACGAGCTGCCGCCCAGCGAGCGTGTCTTCTTCGAGTCAATCCTCATCGTCCTGCTCATCGAGATCTTCACCGTGGCCTTCGACGTCGGGGTCATCCATGACGCGCACTCGAGAACTCGGGCCAGAGTCGGACGACCGCGTGGATCACCTCCATCGGAGTGCCGCTGCTCGTCTTCGGCGCAAACCACACGTTCGGCGTGATTGCAGGCGCCATCGCGCGGGTCACCCCGCCGGAGAAGCGACGCAAGCCCGCGCTGTTCGCGTTGGTGGGCGGGCTCATCCTCCTCATGGCGACGTTCGTTGCGCTCCTGATCTTCCGGGGGATAGCCGGCGATCAGATGAACCAGTCGCTCAACGACCTGGTCAACAACAAGAGCGGCGCAGAGCTGAAGTTCCTGATCCCAATGCAGTGGCTCGGCCTCGCGCAGATGGCGGGGTCGATCGCGGCCATCGGTGCGGTCGCGCTGTGGACCCTGGGCAGGAGCGGCCGCGAGCAGCAGAAGCGGGTCGGCCAGGCCGCAAGCCAGCACGCCGGATACGAGGCACAGATCAGGGAGCTTGACGCGGAGATCGAGGGGCTCCATCGCGAGGGCGAGGCCGCGCAGATCGCCATCTACGGCATTGAGGCCGACAAGGCAGCGGCCACGGCCGAGATGAGCCTTCGGGAGGAGGTGCTCACCAACCAGCTGGAGGCCGAGGAGGGCCTCCGGGAGGCTGTCGAGGCCCGTGGCGACCTCGAGTATGAGGTCACGGAGCAGCTCTACCGCAACGGGGGCATTTGGCGCGGGGCGATGGCGACCACCAAGCGTCGCTTCGGCCGCCGCCACACCCCGCAGCTCCAGGACCTCGAGCGAGTCCGTCAGGACGCCGAGGGCACTCAGCCCAAGCGGAGCCCCGAGCCCGCCAGGCCATCCACCAACGGCCACAAGCCGTCGCAGCACATCGATCCCGACAACGTCACCCGCCTCACCTAGGCAAAGGACGCGAGCCCTATGGCCAAGAAGCTCATCCAGTCGATCCCCGCCGTCCTGGCGGTCGGCCTTGCGCTGACCGCCTGCGGCGATACCGACGGCGCCACGGGCGCAACCCAGGGGCCCTCGATCTCCGCGAGCGCCTCGATCGACAAACCGGCCGAGGGGAGCGTCGACGCGGCCGTTGGGGACTGCTCCGACAGCTACCGCGGCCAGATGATGGCCTTCGTGCCCGAGATGGTCTCGATCGCGGTGGACGCCGCCGAGAAGAAGCATCGCTTCCTCGCGACCTGCTTCGACGGTGCCCCGCTTCGCACGCTCGCCTGGGACCCCCGGGTGAACTTCGGCGAAGCGAAGCCCGGCATCAACGAGGCGCTCATGGAGAAGGTCAACAACGCCCGGGCCCTGGGTCTGCGCCAGCCGCTCGAGCGCATGATCGAGACGACGCCAGAGCGGGTCAACGGGTCGGGCCAGCTGGAGCTACTCGAGCTGCTCTCGCAGACCGATGGGCTCGGCCGGGCCTACGTCTTCACCGACGGGATCGTCAACCAGGTCGACGGGATCGACCTGAACGGCGCGAGCACGGAGGACATCCAGCGGATCGTCCGCCGGTGGGTCCCCCGGATGGGCGACGGCCTACAGAACGTCGCAGTCGGCTTTGTCGGTGTCGGCCGCGGTAGCAATGACACAGCGAAGGTCCGCAAGGCCGAGGCGCTGTTCCGCGGCATCGTCGAAGGCGCGGGCGGCAGGTTCACCTGGGCGCCCGACCTGCCACAGCTCTCGTCCTGATTATGGGAAGGGCCCGTGTGAGGCCGCCACGGGTACATAGTTGACCTTCTGCCCAGCGCTGCCGCGGCCGCCGCCCGTTGCTGACCTAACATCGGCGCCGATGCCCGCGTCCCAGCAGAGCTCCGCCGCGGCCGCCCGGCCGCTGCGCCTCAGCGTGCTCGACCAGTCCCCGATCCCCGAGGGCTCCACCGGAGCCCAAGCGCTCGAGAATACGCTCGAGCTCGCCCGGATGGCCGACCGGCTCGGCTATCACCGCTTCTGGGCCGCCGAGCATCACGGCACGCCGATGCTCGCCGGCGCGGCGCCCGAGGCCGTGATCGGTGCTATCGCAGCGACCACCGCCAGGATCCGCGTCGGAAGCGGCGGTGTGATGCTGCACCACTACAGCCCGCGCAAGGTGGCGGAGACCTTCAGCGTGCTGGGCGGGCTGTTTTCGGACCGGATCGACCTCGGGCTCGGCCGCGGCGCTGACGCCGATCTTGTCACCACCCACGCCCTCCAACGCGATCGGCGCGTGCCCGATCCCCAGGACTACCCGGACCAGCTCGCCGAGCTGGTGGCCTACCTCGATGGACGTCCTCCGCCGGACAAGCGCTTCGCCGGCCTTACCGCGCTGCCCGGGCTCCCCGGCCGTCCCGAGCCGTGGCTGCTCGGCTCCTCTGTGGAGAGCGCGATCTGGGCCGGGCAGCTCGGGATCGCCTACGCCTTCGGCGACTTCATCAATCCGGCCGGCGCCGAGATCGCCCACCTCTACCGCGAGAGCTTCGTGGCCTCCGAGCGCCTGCCCGCTCCGCAGGTCGCCGTGTCGGTCGCGGCCATCTGCGCCGACGCAGACGAGCAGGCGCGGCGGCTGGCCGCCAGCGCCCGGGTGTGCGCGCTGATGGCCCACCGCGGGGCGCCGATCCCGGTTCCGCCGGTCGAGCGAGCACTGCGCCACCTCGAGCAGGCCGAGGAGCCCACGACCCTCCGGGCGCGACGGACGGTGCTCGGCTCTCCCGCAACCGTGCGCGCCGGGTTGGAGGCGGTGGCGGCCGAGTACGGCGCGGACGAGGTGATCGTCGTGACGGTCACCCACTCCCACGCGGCCCGCAAGCGCAGCTACGAGCTGATCGCCGAAGCGTTCGGGCTGCGGTCCGGCGAGCCGATCGCCCAGACGGCTTGAGCGCGGGCGACCCGACCGCGCCACCTCCTCACCCAGTCCCCATCCGGGCCGGCTCGAGCGGAAGGATTCGAGGCGATTCGATGCGGGCAGCTACGAGGTGATGCGCTGGCCGACTTCGCTCTCGAGCGACCAGTTGACGATCTACCTCAACGATCACCTGGCTGGTTCGACGTTCGGCCTCGAACTGGCGCGTCGCGCTCTGTCCGCCAACCGCGGCAACGAGTTCGAGGCCGTCTTGGAGGAGCTCACCGTGGAGATAGGGGAGGACCGACGTGAGCTCGAACGCATCTTCGATCGGCTCGCCGTGCCAAGGGATCGCGCGAGGCTTACGGTCGGCTGGTTCGCCGAGAAGGTGGGGCGCCTCAAGCCAAACGGCCGGATCGTCGGTTACTCGCCACTCAGCCGCCTGCTCGAGCTGGAAGGCCTCTCGGGAGGCATACGGGCGAAGCTCGACCTCTGGCGCGCTTTACGAGAGATAGCTCCGGGCGATCCGCGCCTTGACAATAGCCAGCTCGACCGCCTTATCGGACGCGCCGAGTCACAACTTCACAGGCTTACCTCAACACACGCGCGCGCGGCCGACCTCGCCCTCGGGCATCCGAGGACCTCGACGGCCAGAGAGGGTCGGTAGGTGCCGGCTCTCCACGTTCGCGAACGACCCCCATCCCGGCCGCCGCGGCCGCCACGGTATCGTTCCGCTATGGCTGGATCGCCGTTGGCCTTGATCGAGTTCCCAGCGGACGACCCTGAGCGTGCACGTCGCTTCTGGTCCGGGTTGCTTGATCTCGCGCTCGAGTCCCGCAGCGGAGGAGAGGGCGAGGGTTGGCAGACCCGCTCATTCGGGCCGGCGGTCGGAGTCCACCTTCGCGGGCCCGGTCCCGGAGACTCCTTCTCACTGCCCTACTTCGAAGTTGACGATCTGAGTGCCGCCCTGGAGCAGGTACAGATGCTCGGAGGAAGCGTCGTTCACCCCGGTGACGCCTGGGCGGTCTGCAAGGACTCGGAGGGAAGCCCCTTCGGCCTGGCCGCACGCGCACCCGGCGTCAGCGGATAGCGCCGGAACCGCAGGAGCACCCAGGGCCGCAAAAAGCTCTCAAGAACGCTCGGGTCTCGACGGGCTCACGGCGGCTTGGGCTGGCTGTGGGCATCAAGCTTTGCGAGCGCCCTGGTTTCGAGCTGGCGAGCGCGCTCGCGCGAGACGCCGAGCGCCCGTCCGACCTCGGCTAGCACATGCTGGCGCTCGCCCCTTAGCCCGTAGCGAAGCTCCAAGACCCGGCGCTCGCGCTCATCGAGGCGCTCCAGAGCAGCCGTGAGCTTGCGCGGCTCGGTGATCGGTAGCGGCCTCGTGGGCCCGGACATAGGGGCTAAGACTATGTGTATTTGGCACATAGCGTCACGCGGGCCTCAGCGCCTCCCCCGGCTAGTGTTTCTGCTTCGATGAAGCTCGCGGTCGTGGGGAAGGGCGGTGTGGGAAAGACCTCCATCTCGGGGACGCTGGCCCGCCTGCTCGCTCGTCGCGGGCATCGCGTGCTGGCCGTCGACGGCGACCCCAATCCCACCCTCGCGCTCTCGCTCGGGGTCTCACCCGCGCGGATGGAGAGCATGCCGGCGTTGTCCTCCGAGCTGGTGGAGCGCACCGACGAGGGCTACAGGCTGACCAGGACGCTCGAGGAGCTTTGCGCGTCGCACTCGCTGCAGGCCCCCGACGGCGTGACGCTGCTGGCGATGAGGCCGGCGCAACAGGCGGGGACCGGGTGACTGGGGGTTCTCCACGCTACGGTTCGTAGCGTCGTCGCGGTGGCATCCGAAGCTCCTGAGGACGTGTGCATCCTGGACGTCGAGGCCTCGCTGGAGCACTTCTCGCAGAGCAAGGCGCTGCACGCCGACACGATGCTCGTGGTCGTCGAGCCCTACTTCCGCTCGCTGGAGACGGGGCGGCGCATGGTCGGGCTGGGCAAACAGCTCGCGCCTGAGCGACTGGTCCTGGTCGCCAACAAGGTGCGGGACGAGCGCGAGCTCAAGGCCGTGGAACAGCTCGCCGCCTCGGAGGGGATAGCGGTGGCCGGTGCCGTGCCCTACGACGAGCGGCTGCTCGATGCCGAGCGGGCCGACAGTGCGCTGCTGGACTTCGATCCCCACGCACCCGCGGTCACGGCCATCGAGGAGCTCGCGCGAGAGCTACTCGCGACCGACGGGGACTCTGACGGCGGGGTTATGCCCGGTCGAGGCGCGCTCGTGCGCGGTGCGGCTGAGCTCGGGCGTGATGGCTGATCGCGTGGCTCCGGAGCCCCTTCGCAAGAGTAATACGGCGAGAGCTGAAACGCCGTGCGCGGGTCGCCCAGCGGTCGTGCCTCACGAAGCGCCAGCCGGGCAATGTAAGGGGCGTGGACGCCCAGGGCTGGAACGAACGCTACGCCAAGGCAGAGCGAGTCTTCTCCGCCGAGCCGAATCCGCTGATCGTCGAGCTCGCCGGCCCGCTCCCGCCCGGACGAGCACTCGACCTCGCTGCCGGCGAGGGGCGCCACGCCCTCTGGCTCGCGCATCGGGGCTGGCGTGTAACCGCCGTTGACTTCTCCGAGGTCGGGCTCGACAAGGGCCGGCGGGCGGCTGACGCGGACGGGCTGGCGGTCGAGTGGGTCGTCGCCGATGTGAGGTCATACCGCCCTGCGACGGCCTTCGACCTCGTCCTCATGGCGTTCTATCACCCCGATTTCTCGGAGCGGCCCCGGGTGTTCTCCGTCGCCGCGGGCGCCGTCGCGCCCGGCGGCCACCTGCTCGTCGCCGGCCGCCACCTCCGCGACCTCGGCCGCGACGGCGGCCGCGGGCCCCGCGACCCCGCCCGCCGCTACACGCCGGAACAGCTGGCCGGGGCGTTCCCCGGCATCGAGCTGACGCAATGCGAGCCGCGGACTCGCCTGGTCGAGGGCGACGACGGCCCGATCGAGATCACCGACGTCCTCGCCTTCGGCGTCTCCTCGCCCCGTCGCGTGTAATCGCGCGGTGACGTGGCACGATAGGTCGGATGCGGCACTCCGAGTCGATCGAGTCGGTCAGGAGCTACTACGACGCGCTTGGGGAGAAGGAGTGGGATCGGCTTCCGGCGACCGTCCGCGGGCGAGTCAGCCTCGAGGTCCACCGACGTTTCTTCGCCGATTCTTGCGGCCTGGCTGGCGAGTCCTCGAGGTAGGGGCAGGGCCAGGTCGGTTCACGTTGGAACTGGCCGCGATCGACACTCGGATCGTCGTCACCGATGTCTCCGACGTGCAGCTCGGGCTGAACGAGGCTCGCCTGCGCGGCACGGATGCCGAGCGGTGCGTCGAAAGGCGCGAGCTGCTCGACGTATGCGACACCTCCCGCTACGCCGATGGAGAGTTCGATGCGGTCGTCGCCTTCGGGGGCCCGCTCTCATACGCCTTCGAGCGCACCGACGAGGCGATGCGAGGGCTGCTGCGCGTCATCCGCCCTGAAGGGATCGTCGTCGCTTCGGTGATGTCATTGCTCGGCACGTGGCGCTACTTCCTGTCTGCGGTCACGACGCTCGGCGAGGTGGTCGGAGAGGACGCAAACGATAAGGCTCTGCGCACGGGCGACCTCCGCCATGTGGCCAACGACGCCAGCGACCACATCTGTCAGATGTTCCGCTGGAGCGACGTCGAAGCGCTGTTGGAGCGCAGCGGTGGCCCGATAGTCGACGGGAGCGCCAGCAACTGGGCATCTCTGGGGGATGCAGAGCCGCTCGCTCGGCTCGAGGCCGATACTGAGCGCTGGGGTCGCTTCATCGACCACGAGGTCGCGGCTTGCGGACAGCCGGGCGCTCGGGACGGCGGCACCCACATCCTCTTCGCCGCGCGGCGAGGGAACGTGGCGACCGCTCCTGCCGTCGCCTGAGGGGGACGCTCACGAGAGCCGCCTAGGTACCCAGCTCAAGGGCGACGGCTCGGGCGAGAACCTCGCCGCTCAGGAGAGGCCGCGGTCGCCAGCTTCCTCATCAGTCAACTGTGCAGCGGTCCGGACCCACCTGGTGCTAAGTGCGCCAGACACTATGCAGCGCCGAAAACCCCTGCTAAAGATGGGGTCAGTGGAAGCCGCCGTCGGCTTCGCCGGCTTGGAAAGGACACCGAAAGTGACTCAGCAGGACCCTCAGCCCCCCGGCTATCAGCAGCCTCCTCAGCCAAGCCAGCAGCCACCCGCGGGCCAACCGCTGGTCCAGCCAACCCAGGGCCAGCTCACCGGCCCCCTTCCGAGGGCGAGCTTCGGCCAGCGGTTCGGGGCATTCGCGATCGACCTCATCATCATCGTCGGCGCAGAGATCATCATCAGCCTCGTGTTCGGCGCCGTGATCGCCGCGGTCGCCAACGCGGGCAGCGGTGCGGCGATCGCCCTGGCGAGCGTGGTCGGCCTCTTGGCGTTCATCCTCTACATCGCTATACCGATCGTCTACTTCGGCTACATGGAGGGCCAGCCGAGCGGCCAGACGTTCGGCAAGCGGGCTCTGGGCATCCGCGTCGTCGACTTCAACACGGGGGGCCGGCTGACGATGGGCAGCGCCATGGTGCGAAGCGTCGTCCGCTCGGTTCTCTCGGGGATCTTCCTGCTCGGGTACCTGTGGATGCTCTGGGATCCCCAGCAGCAGACGTGGCACGACAAGCTGGTCGGCACGACGGTCGTTCCGGTTTCGTCCCACCCCGTCTAGGCACGGGGAGGCGGCTGCGTTCCGGGCGGCGAGAAGAAGCGCGTCTCGCCCCGGGGCCAAAGCAGCCAAGCGCTTTTCCTCCAAGTGTCCATGGTGAGACCCCGCCGGCCTGCCTAGGGTCGCTCGGACACTGGCCCCGAACGAAAGGACCGCATGCCCAGCCGGCGGAGCCCGCTCGACAGCTCCTTCCTCCGGGTCGAGGTCGTCGCGCAGCTTGCATCGGCCTTCCTATCTGGGTGGATGGCCTACGGCCTGTATCGACGCGTGTTTGAGCAAGCTCCGGACCGGCGTCCCCGGCTTCCGGGAGACTTCGCGGCGAGGGGACGAGTGCCGTGACCCGCCGATACTCCCCCTGAACGCCGTCTCATTCGCGTCCGAGCTCCGATTGATCAGGAGCGCAGCAGGTCTCGAACGCCCAGCACGCCTCGCGCCGAGATCGCCGCGAACGGCACGGGCGGGCGGCGCTGGTCCGCCCGCTTCGCCATCATCCGTTCGTGCAGCCGGCGCTTGACTTCCACGTCGCGCGGCTCGCGGCCCGTACGTGGTCAGAGCGCCCCGACCTCGCCGAGCGGGCCGAGGCGCTGGAGCACGAGGTCTGGCCCGAGTACAACCTCCACGGCGACGTCATGGGCGCCCACTGGGGCGGCCTGCGCGAGGCGTTTTCGGACTTTCAGTTCGTCGTCACCGACGAAGCGCAAGCCGACGAGGTGGTGGCGGAGGGTCATTCGATCCCGTGCGCGTGGAACGCCACGATCGAGGGCCTACCGGCGGGCGTCGACGGCGCCTTGGAGGGAGCCTTCCGGCTGCGTGGCGAGGGCGGGCGCCCGACGGCGCTGTGTGCGCTCGCGATCGAGATCCGACCGTCGCGCCAAGGCGCCGGGCTGAGCTCTCGCATGGTGCAGACGATGGCCGCGCTCGGCGCCGCGCACGGGCTCTCCGACCTGATCGCTCCGGTGCGCCCGAGCTGGAAGGAGCGCTACCCGCTAACGCCGATCGAGCACTAGGCGCGTTGGAGGCGGCCAGACGGCCTCCCGTTCGACCCCTGGATGCGCGTCCACGCCCGGCTCGGCGGCGAGATGCTTCGATCGGAGCCGCAGTCGCTGCGTATAACCGCGATGGTCGCCGAGTGGGAGCGCTGGACGGGGCTCGCCTTTCGCAAGAGCGGGCAGTACGCCTTCCCCCGCGGCCTCGCTCCGGTGTGGATAGACCGCGAGGCCGACCTTGGCACTTACTTCGAGCCGGGCGTCTGGATGCGCCACCGTCTGCACACCGGCGGCGACCCGAACGCCACCAGGTGAGGGAGGCGTCCGCAGGCCTCACGGAGTCGCTCGGCACCCGGCTCGGAGAAGCGCCTCCGGACGGGAGAGTCGAGCGACGTGGGCCTATCGCACCCGGTAGGCGAAGACCTGGAGCTTGAGCTCGGGATCCTCGAGCGGGAGGTGGGAGAACGGGCGCGTCTCATCGAGGCGCTCCCACCTCCCCTCCTCCTCGAGGCGCTCCAGGGTCGCGCCGAAGGTGTCCTCGAGGACGTCGGTGCGAACGCTGAAGATGACCGACCCCCCGTTCCTCGTCACCCTCGCCAGCTCGTCGAGCGACTCCGGCGGAGCGTGCCCGGCGGCGAAGACCCCCGTCGCCACGACGGCCGCGAAGGCGCCGGTCGGGAAGTCGAGCTCCTGACCGAGCTCCATCCGCCCGGTCTGGCGGTAGACGCCCTTCCCTCGGGCGTGCGCGAGCATGTTCTCGGAGATGTCGATCGCGACAAGGTCGGAGTAGCCGAGCGTCGCGAGCACGTCGCCCATGAGGCCGGTTCCCGCGCCCGCGTCGAGCACCGGCGCCCCCCGGTCCTCGACGAAGCGGCCGACAAACCATGACGTCACCGCGGGCGTGAGGTACCCCCAGCTGAGGATGCTCTGCTCGTAGTCGTCCGCCCAGTGGTCGTACAGCTCGGCGACCTCGCGGCTGTCCTTCGCGGCGAACACCGAGCTCAGGTCGTACGTGCTCGGCAGGTTCCCCGAGTCGTCACCCTCGCTCATCCTCGCCTCCCAGCGGCCAAGGAGGGCGCCACCCGCCGGACCGCCCCGGCGAACGCGTCCAGCTCGGCCTGCCCGGTCGCGGTCGAGAGGCAGCCTGCCCCTCGAGGGTCGATCAGCACGCCCTCCGCGACGAGGCCCAAAAACAGGCGGTGGCGCAGGCCCTTGTCCGAGGCGAGCGTGTCGCGGTAGCTCCTGACGGGGTGCCGCAGGAAGTGGATGCCGAACAGGGAGCCGAGCCCCGTGACCTGGACGGCGAGCCCGGCCTCGCCAAAGGCGGCGCGCAGACCGCGGCGCAGCGCGTCGCCGTTCTCGTTCAGACGATCCACGGCCTCCTCGGTCAGCAGCTCGAGCGACGCTGATCCGGCCACCAGGCTCACCGGGTTGGCGTTGTAGCTGCCGGGGTGGGGCACCCGCGGCTGGCCACCGGAGGGGTCGAATAGCTCCATGACCTCCGCACGACCTCCGACCACCCCGAGCGGGAAGCCGCCGCCGATCGCCTTGCCGAGGCAGGTGAGGTCGGGCCGAACGCCATAGTGCCCCTCCGCACCGCCGTGGGCGACGCGGAAGGAGATCACCTCGTCGAAGATGAGGACGATCCCCATCCGGCTCGCGAGTTCGCGGAGGAGCCGGAGGTACGAGGCGTCGGCGGGGATCATCCCGGCCGAGCCGAGCACCGGCTCGACGATCACGGCGGCGACCGACGAGCCGTGCTCCTCGAGCAGGCGGCGCGTCGAGGCCTCGTCGTTGAACGGCAGCACGAGCACGTCGCTCACGGCTCGGGCGGCGAGGCCCTCGGAGGCCGGGACGGAGGCCGGCCGCTCACGGTCACCGGCCTGCTCGGCGCGCGGGTGGGTGCTGACCATCACCTCGTCCCAGCTGCCGTTGTAGCCGCCCTCGATCTTCGCAATGACCTGGCGGCCCGTGTAGGCGCGCGCGGCGCGAACCGATTGGAGTGTGGCCTCGGTGCCGGAGCTCGTGAAGCGCACGCGCTCGAGCGACTCGATGCGCTCGCACAGCTGCCGCGCAAAAGCCACCTGAGCGCGGGTCGGGCCCGCGAACGCCGTGCCCTTGCCCAGCTGGTCTGCAACCGCCTCGAGTATCCGCGGGTGCCCGTAGCCGTGGATGAGCGACGTGTGGTTGCCGGTGAAGTCGAGCAGCTCGTTGCCGTCGAGGTCGACGACCCGGCACCCGCGCCCCTCCTCGAAGGCGAGCGGGTAGGGAGGGTGGCACAGCGTGCTGCGCGAGTCGCCCCCTGGGAGGTGGGCCGCGGCGTCGCAGGCGCATCGGCGCGAAGCCGCGGTGATCGCCTCGTAGCGCTCGGCCGGGTCGTCCGCGACCCTCGCGGGCTGCCGGCGCTGCGTGGTCTCGCCGGTGGTCATGGTGTGGCCGCGCCCTCGGTGCTGCGGCCATTGGGTGTGGGCAGTCCGTCCCCGAACAGCGACAGCACTAACTCGCGCGCCCCGTCGAGCTCGAGGTCCGCCTCCCCGAGCTCGAGGTCCGCGCGAACCGGCGGGCCGCCGCCGTCGTCGATCCGCCTCGAGCGCCCGCCGCCGGTCACGTTGAGGAGTATCGAGCTTCGGCCGTCGACGCGCCCCTCAGCCCGGGCCTTGATCAGCGACGCGAGGGCGACGGCGCTCTCGGGCTCCACGTCTATTCCCTCGGTCTCGCGGAACAGACGCGCCGCCGAGTCGAGCTCGTGGTTGTGGACGCCAAGCATCTCTCCGCCGGTCGCCTTAAGCGCGTCGAAGAGGCCGCCGGCCGGCGAGTAGGCCGGCTGCCTGTTCGACAGCGCCGTGGCTTTGATGCGCCCCAGCCGCGCCTTCGCATCGGGCAACTCGGCGAGGGTGCGCTGCCGGCGCCGCCAGGAGGCGGCGATCGGGGCGAAGGGGAGGTTCTGGCTCAGCATCAGCCGCGGCAGCCGGCGCCCGAAGCGCCCGTCGGCGACGAGCCGAATAGCCGCCTCGTAGGCAGCGATGCCGCCGGCGCCGCTTCCCACCGCCTGGAAGTAGTCTCGCGGGAGCTCGCCGATGGTCTCGACGGCGTTCAGGAGGACGGTGCCGAGCGCGTCGCGCCGGCCGACGTTCTTCGTGCCTCCCTCGGCGAGGAAGCCCGGCGTGTCGGCCAGGTGGTCGGCGAGGCGGATGGCGTCGGTGTAGTCGCACCCGCGCCCGAGTGCGACCAGCCTTACGCACGGGTCCAGCGGACTCGCGAGCGCGAGAGCGGGAAGACCGCTTTCGGGCAAGACGATCACGCACGCGACCAGCTCGCGAGAGCAGGCCCTCGCGAAGGCGGCCGCCGTGTTGCCGGCCGACGCCACGACCAGGATCCGATCGCTGCCCGCGGGAAGGCGCGCGAGCACGGCGCTCGCCTCGAGGTCCTTGAACGTCGCCGTCTCGCACGCGGCGCCTCGCTCGGGCCAGAAGCCGTTGAACGCGATCCACAGGTTGGGCAGGCGGAGGGCCCGGTTGAGGTCCTCGCTGCGGTAGGTCACGGTCGCGGGCGCGCCCTCTCCGTCCACGGGGCCCGAGCACGGCAGCCAGCTACGGTATCTGAACAGGCCCGAGGCCTCGCCGTCGAGAACGAAGGCCGCCTCTCGGTAGCGGCTCGTGAGGAGGGCGGGCTCGTGCGCTTGGTCGCACGTCAACCGCAGGCCGTCGTCGGGGTAGGTCGCGCTGCAGCCCTCGCATCGCAGCCAGTGGGCGTCCGGCGTCACGTGCGGGTTGCGGAAGCGCGGCGCGGGGGCTCGGTCAAGGGGTCGGGCGTCGGGAGGTCGACGGCTCGCCCGCCGACTCTAACGCGCCTGGTGCTTCGCTGGGCGCCGGGGGGAGCGCGCGCCTGCGCGAACGCTCGGCGAACCCACGCCGGAAGACGGTGAACGAGGCCGGCAGCTGAACGAGCCTCGCGGCCCCCGGCAACTCGAGGCCGATGTCGAGGCCTACGCCGGGCGGTCGCGCCCGCCGGCGCCGCGCCGGCCCGGCTATCCAGCGCTCCACGAGGCCAGCGTCCCGCTCTTGTCGGCGGCCCTGAGCTCGTTCAGGCCGCCGAGGGTCTCGCCGTCGACGATGATCTGGGGGAAGCTCGTGAGCCCCGTGACAGCGATCAGCTCGGCTTGGAGCTCTGGGTGCTCTCCCAGATTGACCTCTTCGAACGCTACGTCCCGCTTCATAAGCAGCGACTTCGCGTGGACGCAGAAGGCGCAGGCGTCGGTGGAGAAGAGAATGACGTGGTTCGGCACGTCGACGAGTATAAGAGGCTGTTTCAGCGCCCAGAGCGCGCATTCACGCGCGGCTTTGTGAAACCAAGACGGCCGTTCGCTTCGCGACGAGGCGACGCTGTCGCACTGCGCGAGCAGCGGACGATCGCTCGGCGGGTGACCACGACAGGTCTCCCCGGGTGGGCGAATGGCGCAGAACATCCGCCTCCGGTAGACTCCGCCCTAAGCAATCCAGGGGGACTGATGCGAACCGGCAACGCCATTCTCGATGTCGTCATTCAGATCGCTGTAATCGCCATCGTGGCGGCGATCGTCGTCTGGATCCTCGGAATGCTCGCGGTCCCGAGCATCCTGACGACGATCGTCTGGATACTCGCGCTCGTGGCCATCGTGATGGTGCTTTTGCAGCTGGTTCAGGGCGGCGTTGGCCGGAGCCGCCGCCCACCGCCCTAAGACACGACCACGGCCCGGGAGCCACCCGGGGACCACGGGAACGAGCGCGGCCACCACACCGCGAGCCGCCCTCCTCGTAGGACAGCCGCGCGCACGCCGGGCAGTTTTCAGGGAATCAGGATGCCCCTTCCGTGCAACCGACCAGCGTCGAGGTCGTCCATCGCGTCGTTAGCCGCGTCGAGCGGGTAGGTCGAGGTGTGCAGCGTGACCTTGCCCTCAGCCTCGAGCGTCATCAGCTCGGCCAGGTCGTTGTAGGTTCCGACCAGGCTGCCCACAAAGTTGATCTCGGCCGAGATGATGTCGATAGCCGGCACCCTGAGCGTGCCCCCATAACCGATCACATAGTGTGTCCCGCCCTCATGCAGCATCGCGATGCTGTCCTCGAGGGCGCCGCCCTCGCCGACGAAGTCGAGCACCGCTTCGGCGCCTAGCCCGTCCGTTCGCTCGCGCACGGCCTCGACCTCTCCCCCGTCGGCAAGGATTGCGTCGTCGGCGCCGCACTCCCGCGCCAACTCGAGTGAGCCCTCCAACCGGTCGACCACGACCACCCGAGCGGCCGTCAGCACCTTCAGCGACTGAATTCCGATGTGACCGAGCCCTCCCGCCCCGATCACCACGGCCGTCGTCCCGGGGTAGAGGACCTCCGCCGCCTTCTTGACGGCATGGTAGGCCGTGAGACCGGCGTCGGCATGGGCCGCGACGTCCTTGGGCTCCACCCCCGAAGCGAGCTTGACCACCGCCCGCGCGTTGGTCTTCAACAGCTCCGCAAAGCCGCCGTTCGAGCTGATCCCAGGGAAGAGGTTGGCCGCGCAGTGCATATCGTCCCCCGCGCGGCAGGCCCGGCAGAGGCCGCAGGTGATCAGCGGATGCACGATCACCGCATCCCCTTGCGCCACGTTCGTGACCGCGCTGCCCACCTCATGCACCCAACCCGCGTTCTCGTGTCCGAGCGTGTAGGGCAGTCGGACGCCGCTCTTCTCCTTCCACTGACCCTCGATGATGTGCAGATCGGTGCGACAGAGGCCGGCACCGCCGATGCGGACGATTACGTCGAGTGGGTCGGCTATCTCCGGCTCAGCTACGTCCTCGACGACCGGGCGCTCCCCGTACTTGTGGAGCCGCAGCGCCTTCATCGTCGCTCAGTCCTTCGGATCATGCGGGGTTCGGGACGGCGTCGCTTCCATCTCTCCTGCTCGCTGGGTGCATCGGCACGCGTTGTCGCCGCCGGATCATCGTGACACAAGAGGTCCTCGCGGCTTATTGCCGCTCAAGCGGCCCGGCCCCCCAAGGAGAGCAGCGCTGTGCGCCCACGCCCTCCTGCTCGGTGGCGAGCGCTGCGACGCGATGTGGACGGACCCTCCCCGCGGCGTCGACTACACGAGCTGTGGCCCGATTGCCCGGGGAGCACGCCGGCTGACGAGGCCGCCTGGTCTGGCGGCCGCGACCACCGCGCGCTACATGCCTTCTTTCACCTCGACGATCTCGTCCGCCACGAGGCCATGGGCCTCTCGGTGCACCGCCTCGGCAGCCTCCATGTTCGGAGCCTCTACGAGGCAGAACACCTCACCCGCTTCCTCGTTGAACCAGTACTGGCGGTAGTTGACACCATGCTTCGCCTGGACTTCGAGGTCGCGCTGATGAGCGCCGGCGACGGCCTCCGCGGTGAGGTCTTCGACCTTGTGGTGGTGATCCATGAAGAGCGGCATGAATCCTCCTCGGCTCGGGTCGGGGGACGCCCTCTATCGTAACCCCGCGCTCGACTGCGGTCAAGCCGCGGGCCGAGGCAAGAGGGCGCATCGGACGCGGGCTGGGAGGCACCGGGGTCTGTGGCGGCGGCTCTCAGAGCCGCTTGACTCGATGGCCTCCGCGCTGGCCGTTCTCTCCGGCGGCGTGTCTTTGCGGCCTCGCCGACGGCACCCCTGATGCGCTCGGGGCGACCGAGCTGCGACCGCCAGCCATCCTCAGAACGGGTTCCTGTCGGACGCGAAACATGGCTTCTTGCAGGCACTTCGCTACTCAAGCGGAGGGGGAGGGATTCGAACCCTCGATGGACGAATCACGCCCATAACGGTTTTCGAGACCGCCGCATTCAACCACTCTGCCACCCCTCCAGGGTCGCCCCGCGGCGCTGCGACACCTCGACGATGGCGGCTCGGCGAGGGCGCGTGCGGCTCGCCGTCGGGTACCGCTCAAGGCTAGCGCCTGGTCGCGAAGAACGCTCGCAGGAGCTCCGCCGAGTCCGCGGCGAGGAGGCCCCCGGCGACGACCGGGCGGTGGTTGAGGCGCGGCTCGCCGAGAACGTCGAACACGCTCCCGGCCGCGCCCGCCTTTGGGTCGGTGGCGCCGAAGACGACCCGCGGCACCCGCCCCAGCACGATCGCTCCGGCGCACATCGCGCACGGCTCGAGGGTCACGTAGAGGACCGTCCCGCCGATGCGCCATGTTCCCAGTCGATGCGCGGCCTCGCGCAGCGCGAGCACCTCCGCATGGGCGGTCGGGTCGCCGCGCAGCTCGCGCTCGTTGGGGGCCGACGCGAGCACCTCGCCCTCGTGGGCGATGACGCATCCGACGGGTACGTCGTCGTGCTCGAGCGCGCGCTCGGCCTCACGCAGGGCGAGGCGCATGAAGTACTCGTCGCGGGGAAAGAAGTGAGCGCTCAACCGCCCGCGACGAACCGCCGCCCCACGAGACGCTCCGCCATCTGCAGGCCGCCCAGGAGGCCGGCCCGCTCGCCGAGCCGCAGGGCCGTCGCCATGACCGACACCGGCGAGGCGGCCCGGCTGTCAAAGGCGCCGGCGGAGATCAGGTCGCGGTACCAGTCGATCGTCGCGCGCAGGGTCTCCGACAGGGGACGCGCGGTGTGCCCGAGCTCGCGACGCGCCTTACGGGAGGAGACGCGCCAGTTCTGAGCCATGACGAAGGCTCCCTCCCCGAGGTTCGGCCCGGGGAGGCCATCGGCGAGTCGGGCCGCGCCCGCGAGCTCCGCGGGCACGACCAGCACCCGCCGGCGGATCCTGGAGAGCCGGGCGAGGCGGTCGACGAACTCCACCCAGCTCAGGTTGTGACCGCCGAGCACGTAGCGCTCCCCGGGCGCGCCCGCGTCGGCGGCGAGCAGATGGCTCGCCGCGACGTCGCGCACGTCGACGAAGTTGGCTGCCCCCGAGAGGACGATCGGCAGGCGCCCGAGCAGGTAGTCGCCGACCGTCCGGGTCGAGGTCTCGCCGGGCTGGTTGAGGTCGACGGGCACGCCCAGCACGTACGAGGGGCTGACGACCACGACCTCGCTCCCGTGCCGCTCGCCTGCGGCAAGCGCCTCCTGCTCGCCCTCGTGCTTGGCGTCGGCGTAGGTGAGGCCGAGGCCGCCGCGGTAGACCTGCCGCTCGTCGGCGACCCCGCGCGGCGGCGCCGGGCCGAGCGCGGCCACGCTCGAGGTCACGACCACCCGCCGCACGCCCTCGGCGGCTGCGGCCTCGACGGCGATCCGCGGAGCCACGGCGTTCACCCGAAATACCTGCTCGACCGGCCGCGAGCCGACGTAGCCGGCGGCGTGGAAGGCGACCTCGACCCCTCGCATCGCTGCGCGCATGGCCGCGGGGTCGAGGATGTCGGCGCGGACGGGCTCGCAGTCGAGTCCGCCGAGGCGGCCCAGCCGACGGCGGTCCCGATAGGTCACCCGCACGTCGTCGCCGCGCTCGGCGAGCGCGCTCGCCACGTGCGCTCCCAAGAAGCCGGTGGCCCCCGTTACGCACGTCTTCACGGCTTACCCTCCGATCGAGAAGCCCTCGACCTCCGGAAGGTGTTGGCACGACGTCCCGTCACTGGCCCTTTGAGCGTACCGCTGCTGGTCTTGCGCCCCGATCTTGGCGCGGGGTCAGCTCACGTGGTCCGGATGATCAGGACGCTGCAGGGAGCGTGGTGGGAGATCTTGTTGGGAACGCTTCCGAGCAGGAAGCGTCGCGCTCCGGCCATTCCCCGGTTCCCGACGACGACGAGGCCGGCGTTCTGCTCTTCGGCGACGTCGAGGATGGCGTCGGCGGCATCGCCCTCGCGCGGGTAGGTCTCGACCGTGACCCCTTCCTCCTGCATCTCCTCCTCCGCCTTGCGGAGCGTCTCCTCGACGTCCTCGCGGGGGCGGATCATCCACTGCACCTCCTCGGGGGCGTCGCGGTGCTCCTGGCGCAGGCGAATGTCTGGAACGGGCTCGTAGGCGCTCACGAGATGAATGTGCGCGCCGACCGCCTTGGCGAGCTCGGTGGCCTGACGCACGGCCTCGCCGGCGGTCTCGGAGCCGTCGGTGCCCACCACGATCGAGCTGTACATCGCCTTCCTTCGAGACCGGAAACGCCGACGGCGCGCATCCTACGGCTCGCGGTTCGCCCGGCCTCCCGGCATCGAGCGGTCAGAATGGACGGATGCCCGGGATGCCGCGCTTCTGGATCGCCATGCAGATCGTCATCGTCGTCTGCGTGCTGATCTCGGCCGTGATCGTGCTGGTCAAGCTCTAGGCGACCGACCCATGTGGCGTCCCGTCCGCCGCCCCCGATCCAGTCGCGGGCGGTACGGACTCAGCGACCGGCGTCAGGTCTTGCGCTCGAGGCGGTCGACCTCGGCCTGCTTCTCCTCAGCCGCGGTCTGCGCCTCGGCGGCCTCTTCCTTCTTGTCGGCCTTGCGCTCCTCCTGCTTGCCCTGACGCTCGGTGGCCTTGCTGCCGGTGAGCGCGCCCGTGGCCTGCTTGGCGCGGCCGGTGACCTTGTCGGTGATGCCCATGATGGTTCCCTTCTCGCGGAGTACGAACCCTTCCGCTACCCGCCAAGAGCTGTGCACAAACGAGCCGCCGCCGGTCAGCGATCGACTCGCGAGCGCGGCACCGGCCGCCCGAGCCCGCCTCCGCGAGAGCGCCGCACGAGGTAGACGATGCCGGTGGCGAACAGCACCGACAGGGCGATGCCGCCGACGTTGCGACCGAGCAGGAGCCAGGTGACGAGCCCGGCCAGAAACGACCCCGCCAATCCGACAAGGATCGTTTGCGTCACGCTGAGCGGATCGGGCCCCGGTAGCGCGAGGCGCCCGAGGGCGCCGACGACGAGCCCGACCACGGCGAGCACGATCAGGTAGGCGACGAGGTCCATGAGGTCGAGAGGATCGAATCCACGGCCGGGCGGGTCATCCTGACGCGCGGTCGTGGAGCTCGATCTGTCCGGGGCTTACCCGTCGTACCGCGCCGGCCAACCTCCACGCGGCGCGTAGCCTGTTTACCCATGGAGGTGACGATCCGCCTGTTCGCCATGCTGCGCGAGCGCGCGGGCGCCGGGGAGGTCACGCTCGAGCTCCCGCCGGGCGCCCGGGTCGCGGACGCGGTCGACGCGCTCGGGGAGGTCGCCGGAGGATTGCCGCTCGTCATGGCCGTCAACCGCGAGTACGCGCCCGCGGATCGGGTGCTCGATCCCGGCGACGAGCTTGCGCTCATCCCGCCGGTGAGCGGCGGCGAGGGTGCGGCGGCGGATGCACCGGCGGGAGCCGTCCGCGCCTACGCGCGGGTGACCGAGCGCCCGCTGTCGGTCGAGACGCTCGCGGCGCGCGTTCGCGACCCGCGGGCCGGGGCGATCGTGACCTTCACCGGCGTGACGCGCGAGGTCGACCGGCTCGAGTACGAAGCCTACGTCGAGATGGCCCAGGAACGGATCGCGGCGCTCGTCGCCGAGGCGGTCGAGCATCATGGTCTGTGCGCGGCCGCCTGTGAGCACCGTGTCGGGGCGGTGGCGCTGTCGGAGCCGAGCGTCGCGGTCGCGTGCTCTGCGCCGCACCGCGGCGAAGCCTTCGCAGGCGCGCGCGAGATCATCGATCGGGTCAAGGCGAAGGCACCGATCTGGAAGCGCGAGGTCGCAGGCGGCGAGGGACGGTGGGTGGAGGGCACGCCGCCCGAGGCATAGAGGCCACCGGCCCACGCCACTACGATTCTCCCATCGCTACGGGGCAGGACCTCAACCGGCGGCTGCGCGAGCTTCCCTCCGTGGAGGAGCTCGCCTCGCGGCTCGCCGACCTCCCGCGCCGGCTCGCCGTCGAGGCGGCGCGTGGGGCGATCGACGCCCGGCGCGAGGAGCTGGTCTCGAACGGTGGCGCCGGCTCCGACCGAACGAGCGACGGCTCGGACGCCGCGACGCTCGAGACCGCCGCTCGCGCCCGCGCCTCAGCGGCCGCCCGCCCCAGCCTGCGGCCGGTCCTGAACGCGACCGGCGTCATCCTCCACACGAACCTCGGACGAGCGCCCCTCGCCGTTGGGGCTCTCGAGGCCGCGGTGAGCGTCGCCGCCGGCTACTCCACGCTCGAGTACGACCTCGGCCGAGGAGCCCGGGGCTCGCGCCAGGACCACGTCGAGGGGCTCGTATGCGAGCTCACTGGGGCCGAGGCCGCGCTCGTCGTCAACAACTGCGCCGCCGCGGTGCTGCTCGCGGCGACGGCGCTCGGCACCGGCGGGGAGATCGCGGTCTCGCGCGGCCAGCTCGTCGAGATCGGCGGGTCGTTCCGCGTTCCCGAGGTGGTGGAAGCCTCAGGTGCGAGGTTGGTCGAGGTGGGGACGACCAACCGCACGCGGCTTGCCGACTACGAGCGCGCCCTCGGCTCCGAGACCGCGGCGATCCTGCGCGTGCACCCATCGAACTTCCGGACGGTCGGCTTCGTCGAGGAGGCCTCGATCGAGGAGCTGTGCGAGCTGGGGCGCCGGGCGGGTCTCCCGGTGATCGACGACGCCGGCTCGGGCGCCCTGGTCGAGAGGATCGCCGAGCTCGCCGACGAGCCCCCGGTGCGACGTTCGGTGGCCGCCGGTTGCGCCGTGGTCTGCTTCTCCGGCGACAAGCTGCTCGGCGGTCCCCAGGCCGGGCTGATGGCTGGGACCGCCGCTGCCCTCGCGCGCTGCCGGGCGCACCCGCTGGCGCGCGCGCTGCGGATCGACAAGCTGTCACTGGCCGCCCTCGAGGCGACCCTCCGGCTCCTCCGCGATCCGGAGGCCGCCACGCGCGAGATTCCGGTGATGCGGATGCTGCTCGCCGGAGAGACCGAGCTCGACGCTCGGGCACAGCAGATGCGAGCGGCGTTGACGCGCGCGGGGGTGGCGGCGGAAGTGGAGCGCGGGAGCGCCAGGATGGGCGGCGGAACGCTGCCGCTGCTCGAGCTCGAAGGCCCGGTCTGCGCGCTGTCGTCCGAGGACGTCGACATCGAGGAGCTCGCCGTTCGGCTGCGGGCGGGAGAGCCGCCGGTGATCGCCCGGGTCGCCGAGGGCCGGCTCCTGCTCGACCCGCGCACGCTCGACGACGAGGCCGCCGAGCTCGCGGCCGGGGCGGTCGTAGCGACTCTGCGCAGGGTATGAGCTCGACGAGGGAGGCGCCACCGCGCTCGGCCTCGGCGGCCACTGGGCCTGCGCCTCTCACCCTGGGCACAGCCGGTCACATCGACCACGGCAAGACGGCACTCATCGCCGCCCTCACCGGCCGCGACACCGACCGGCTTCCCGAAGAGCACGCTCGCGGCATCTCGATCGAGCTCGGCTACGCGCCGCTCGAGCTCCCGAGCGGCCGACCGCTGTCGGTGGTCGACGTGCCCGGTCACGAGCGCTTCGTGCGCACGATGGTCGCCGGCGCCTCCGGCATCGACCTGTACCTGCTCTGCGTGGCCGCCGACGACGGCGTCATGCCCCAGACCCGCGAGCACCTCGCGGTGCTGCGAGGACTCGGGGTCGAGGCCGGCGTCGTCGCGGTGACCAAGGCCGATGTCGGCGACGCGGAGCTCGCCGCGGCGGAGGTCGCCGAGCTCGTTCCCGGCGTCGAGACGGTCGCCGTATCGGCGCGCCGGCGCACCGGCCTCGACGAGCTGCTCGTCGCGCTCGACCGCACGGCCGCCGCGCTGCCCGGCAGGGCTGCCGCCCACTCGGGCGAGCCACCGCGGCTTCACGTCGACCGCTCCTTCACCCTGCGCGGGATCGGCACCGTGGTGACCGGAACCCTGTGGGCCGGCGAGCTGGCCGCGGGCGACGCCGTGCGCATCCTGCCCGGGGAGCTCGCTGCCCGCGTACGAGCGGTGCAGGTCCACGACCGGCCCGCCGACAGGGCCGGCCCCGGCCAGCGAGTGGCTCTCAACCTCGGCGGCGTGAGCTGGCGAGAGCTCGGGCGCGGCGACGTGGTGTGCGGCGCGCGAGACGATCGGCTGCGGGCGACCTACCTCGTCGACGCGCGGCTCTCGCTCGACCCGGGCCACCCCGCCGCGCTCGACTCGGGCGCGCGCGTGCAGGTGCACCACGGCACGCGCGAGACGCCGGGGCGCGTCTTCACGCTCGAGGGAGAGGAGATCGAACCGGGGGCCTCGGGGCTCGCGCAGCTCCGGCTCGAAGCTCCGCTCGTCCCGAGCCCGGGGGATCGGCTGATCGTGCGCCAGATCGCGCCGCCCGACACGCTCGGGGGAGGGGTCGTGCTCGATCCGAGTCCACGCAAGCATCGGGGCGCAGAGCGAGTCCTGCGGCGGCTGGCCGCGCTCGAGCGTGGCGAGCGCCCACACGACGCTCCTGGGACAGACGGCTCGGCGGACATGGCGGTGCCCAGCGGATCGAGCGGGGTCGGCGATCCACCGGATGCCACATCCGCGCGCTCACTCGAGCGTGCGGAGCTGGATGAAGGCGCCCTACGCCTCGCCCGCCTGCTCGAGGAGGACGGCGACCGTCCGCGTGCGGACGCCGAGCTGGCCGAGGCCGCCGAGCTCGCCCCCGGCACGGCTCGTCGCCGCCTCGGAGAGCTCGTCGGCGCCGGAAGGGCGGTCCGCGTCGCGCACAACCTTCACTGGGCGCCCGAGCCGCTTGCCGAGCTCGAGGCGCGCGTCGTCGCCATCTGCGAGCGGGACGGCGAGGCCACGATCGCCGGTGTCCGCGACGAGTTGGGGACTTCGAGGCGCTACGCCCAGGCGCTGCTCGAGCACCTCGATGCCGAGAAGGTCACCCGCCGCCGGGGCGACGCGCACGTCCTGCGACGACGACGCTGAACGCAGGTTTCGCCGGCGACCGACCTCAACGCCCCGTCACCTTGATTCGGCGGTCCTCTCCTGAGAGCTGCTTGGGATCGCCGCACATCTCGATGAGCCGCGAGTAGGTCCTCTCCCCGACGTGCTGGGCGAGATCCGGGGGCTGCTCTACGTCGGCGGTGAAGATCACCGAGCGCTCGTCCTGATAACGGTCGTTGATGATCGTGTAGAGCTGCTCGAGCACCCAGTCGTTGGTCCGCGCCACCGCCATGTCCTCGAGATGAAGGAGGTCGACGCTGGCCAGGCGGCTCGTCAGGTCGAGGTAATCGTGGCGCGAGTCGTCGTCGTAGGTCTTGCGGATCTCCGCGAGGAGCTGCGGCACCGTGTAGATCGCGACTGCGCGCTGCGCCCGAAGGGCGTGCAGGGAGACGAGCATGGCGAGCGTCGTCTTGCCCGTTCCGCGCGGACCTTGGAACCAGAGGCCCTCGCCACGGTCGAGGCGCTCGTCGATCGAACGGCAGAACCGCTTGACCTCCCGGACCACCGTCGGGTCCATCTCCCGGACCGGATTCCGGTCGAACCCCACGTCGACGAAGCGGCGCGGGATGTGGTGGGAAAGGCTGCGGGTACGCGCCAGAGCGATCCGGCGCGGCCGGCATTCGCACGGGCGAGCCACGCCGGTGGCCTCGTCGAGTAGGAAGCCGCTGCCCTCGCAGGCGGGGCAGGAGAGTTGGCGGGGGGAGGTGGGAGTGGACGTGGACAAGGGTCGGGGCAGTCAAGCACGCAAGACGGCGTCGAGGGTCTGCTCCAAGCGTTCGCGGAGGGAAGCGGGGGTAAACGGCGGCTGCTGTAAAGGGTGGCCACTCGATACGTTTTCCGCTCGGCTCCGCCGACCGTTCTCGTCTGTATGAACAGGCCCGAGGCTCTCGAAGCGCGTACTCATCCATTTTATCCGCTTCAGTTCTCCTCGGGGCACCAGGGCGCTGGCCGGCTCGGATCCGCGTTCACGGAGTACCAGTCGTCGCGGTGGCGGCAGTCCTCTTCCTCCCCGCACCAAGGTGCCGACCGGCTTGGATCCGCGTTCGCGGAATACCAGTCGTCGCGGTGACGGCACCCCCGGGTAGGGCGCTCCTCATCCTCTGAGCGCTCGTCACTCTCCGGGGTCTTGTCAGAACTGGGTTGACCGAAAGCCGTGCTGTCGTCGGGGGAACGATCATCATCCGACCCGCGGGAGGTCGGCGGGGTCGGACCTCTTCCAACGTGCCGGTACCGAGGGGGTTCGGGGCGCGCCGGAGCGCTCCCAGTCGCTGATCTGAGACTCGCGGTGTTCGCCGGCGGCTCTGAGTCCCCCTGTTTCCGACGCGGCCGCGCCGCGGGACGCCCACCGTCGTGCGGACGCAGGCGCTCCGCAACGAGACGAGGATCGGGCGAGTCGGGGCGACGGGAAGCACGCCGCTCCATGCGCTCCTGTTCGCTTCCGGAGGCCTGCGCCGACTCGGGCCGGGTCGGGTCGACCATCTGCTCGACCCCGGCCACAGTTCCCACTCCCGCACCTCCCAGGGCCAGCACAGCGAGCCCTTTGGCTACGCCGATGGAGACGACCCGCCCCGAGCCGCCCGACAGCGCAACCTGCCCGGGTCCCGGTTCCGCGTCGAAACCGGAAAGGCGGAGGATGGAGGCGGTCTTGACCTTGACCGTGGTGACGACGCCGTCCAACCGCTCCCAGAGCGTGCGTGCGCCGCCGAGCAGCGCGGTCGGCGCCAGCGCGCCGACGACTTCCGGAGCCAGGTACTGCTCGCGCAGCGTCGCGCGACAGGCCGAGCAGCGGCGCAAGTGCCGGCGCAGGACGGCGAGATCCTCGTCACCGGCCTCGCCGTCGGCGAGTGCTGAGAGCTTCGGCTCGAGTCGCTGACACTCGGCGCCCGACTCGATACCGGCCACCCGCTTGAGGAAACTTTGACGGCCCTCCGCCAGACAGCGGTTGACCTTGGTGTAGGTCCACCCCGTCTCGTCGCAGATCTGCTCGTAGCTGTACCCCTCCGCGAGCAGCGCCATCGCGCGCATCTCCTGCGGCTTCAGGTGCCGCATGGCCTCGGCTCCCAAGCGCAGTCGCTCGAAGCGCTCGCTCTGCTCGATCGGTGAGGGAACCGGCGCGGCGATCGCCGCATCTGCCTCGCTCGGACCGTCGACGCACAGGGGCGAGCGGTCCTCCTGACGCCGGATGGCGAAGGCCTCGTGCTTGACGACGGTCTTGAGCCAGGGCAGAAGCTCTGCGTCCGGGATGTCGGGCGCCTTGGTGAGCATGATCTCGACCGCGCGCTGGAATGCATCCTCGGCGTCTTCTGGCGTGACCGTGTAGCGCCTTGCCGTGCGCATGACCTGGGCCCCGTGGCGCTCGACCAGCCTCAGGGTGGCCGCCCGCGCCGGGTCTTCGTGACCGTCGTCGCCGTGGCGCTCATAACCGTTGAACCCCGTTCCCCGCTTGAGACTCATCGCTTGCCTTCCTCCGGTCGGCCGCTCGCGCGCGGCTGAGACTAACTATGTATCGGTGCGCTGCGGTTTGCGACCGCACACGTCGGTGGCTGCGGTACTTCGTCCCGAGCCGGCGTCGTTCTTCGCCGGAGTAACCGGAGCAGCCGAGACTCTTCGCCCCCGGTGAAGTCCGGAACGCCGCTCGTTGCGTCCTTTTCGCACTGGATCGCCATGCCTCCGGCGCAACGGCGGGGCCTGTCCGGCGCGGTCAGGGACTCCGCCCGAGCGGCGTGGGCGACCGTCGCGCCGGGTACGATCTGGCCCCGATGATGTCCGCCCCGAGCCCCCGGCGCGTCCCCCAATGATCTCGCCGGTCGAGGCGCTGCGGGCGACCTCGATCCTCGCTCAGCACGCCCGTGCTGCGGTCCGCTTCCTGCTGTCTGGGGATACCGCCCTCGAACGGCCCCGCCCCCCGCTGCCTCCCGGCTACATCGCCGAGGTCCCGGGCGCCGGCGACCTCTTCTACCGCGACACCGGCGAGCCCGGAGCCGGCTCGCGGGGCACGGTGCTCCTCCTCCACGGGTGGATGGTTCCCTCGGACCCGCACTGGTTCCGGACCTACTCGCTCCTGCACGAGGAGGGCTACCGGGTAATCGCACTCGACGCGCGCGGGCACGGGCGCGGGCTGCGCGCCCAGCGCTTCGAGCTCGCCGACTGTGCGGCCGACGCGGCCGCCCTCGTTCGCTACCTGGATTGTGAGCCCGTGATCTGTGTCGGCTACTCAATGGGCGGGCTGATCGCCCAGCTCATGGCCAAGCGCCATCCCGATGAGGTCGCGGGCGCGGTGCTCGTGGCGACGGCATCGGAGCTGCGCGAGAGCCTGCTCCTCCAGCTCGTGTGGTCCGGCATGGGCGCCTTTCAGTGGTGGCTCAAGCTGGCGCCGCGCTGGACGTGGACCCTCGCCGTCAACGCGATCGTCCGGGGGGATGAGGCGACCACGGCGTGGGCGGTAGGCGAGCTGCGCCGGGGAGCGGCCGAGGACATCGCCGAGGCAGGACGCGACATGGGCCGCTTCGACAGCCGGCCCTGGCTCGAGGACGTGCGCCAGCCCATGGTGGTCCTCGTCACGACGATCGACCTGCTCGTCCCGCCCAGCCACCAGCGCGAGCTTGCGCGACGGCTCGAGGCGCCGGTGGTCGAGGTGCACTCGGACCATCTCGCTCCCGCGACCACGCCGGGCCGCTTCGGTCGCGGCCTGTGCCAGGCGCTCGACCTGCTCGAGCATATGCGCGAGCGGGAGGAAGCAGAGCTCCGAAACGTCGGCGGGACAGGGATGTGAGGGCGTGTGTGCTGACCGCGCCCACGAGCTGAGGCGAGCGTCGGGGCGCGGGGGCGCGGTACCGCCGCGATCAGTCCCCGCTGAGAACCACTTCGCTCGAACGAGCACCCGGGGGTAGTCCCATGGCCTCGAGCGTGCGCGCGAAGCGCGAGCCGGGCCGGTGGGCGGCCACGGCGTAGGCGTCGGCGATCGTGTCGACGTCGCGGAGCGCCTCGAGCTCCGCGACCTCCAGGCCTAGCTCGTCGAGGCGGCGGCGCTGGACCGCGCCGGTGTCCGCGGTGCTCATGGGCACGCCCTGAAAGACGCGCTCGTCGGGGCGGCGCAGGCCGATCGCCCAGTAGCCTCCGTCCGGCGCTCGCCCGAGGGCGGCGTCGACCCCGGGACGCTCGAGCTCGGCTACCCCGCGCTCCACGTGACGGGGCTCGAGCTGCGGGGTGTCCATGCCGACGAGGAACGCCGGTGTGCCCGCGGCGGCAAAGGCGCCGGCCAGCCGGTCGTCGAGTCCTCCCGAGCGTTGAGCGTGGACCTCGAAGCCCTCGGGCACCCAGTCGCCCGGCGAGCCCTCGAGCACGAGCAGGCGCCGCCGCCCGCCGGGGACCGCCGCCACCGCCGAGAGCGTGTCGATCAGAGCAGCCTCCGCGAGGTCCGCCGCCTGCTGCGGCGTGCACGGCGGGCAGAGACGCGTCTTCGACCGGCCGGGGACGGGCGCCTTGGCGATGACGATGAGCGCCGTGGCCGCCGGCCCGCCGGCGCTCACCGCAGCGCCGTCGCCATGTCGCGCACCGCACGTGCGGTACCGCGCACCGAGCCCGTCACCTTCGAGCGGCCCGAGCGCGCGCGGTAGGCGACAGGAACCTCCTCGACCCGCCACCCCTCGCTCGCGGCCCGCAGAACCATCTCGAGCGGCCAGCCGAAGCGGCGGTCGCGCAGCTCGAGGGCCAGCAGATCGGCGCGCCGGGCGCAGCGCATCGGCCCGAGGTCGCGCAGCCGCACGCCGCTGCGCCGGCGCAGCTCGAGGGTCAACGCGCGGTTCGCCACCCTGGCGTGCAGCGGCCAGGCGCCGCGCTCGGCTCGCCGGGCGCCGAGAACGAGGTCGGCGCGTCGGGCGAGGACCGGATCCGCCACCCGGGGCAGCTCGTCTGGATCGAGCGACCCGTCGCAGTCCATGAAGCACACGATGTCCGCGGTCGCGGTGCTCAGGCCCGCGAAGCACGCCGCGCCGAAGCCCCGCCGGGGCTCTCGCACGACCTCGGCTCCGAGCCGCACGGCGAGCTCGGCCGAGCCGTCGCTCGAGCCGTTGTCGGCCACGATCGGCCGGTAGCCCGCGGGCATGCGATCGAGCACCCAGGGGAGCGCCTCGGCCTCGTCGAGGACGGGGAGGACCACGTCGATCACGGCGTGCAAGCTAGCGGCTCGTCCCGTCCGCCCGTCGGCGCCCGAGTGCGAGGCGGACGTTTCGGTCGCCGACACCCCCGCGGCTGCCGGCCGGGCGCCCGCCCTGGGCGTCCAGGTAGGCGAGCTCGCGCGCGATCGGGGCGAGCGCCCCGCCGGTGTGGTCGACCATCCAGGTCTCGAGCGCGACGCCGCCGCCTTCGGTCCCCACAAGGCGAAAGGCGCGCGCCTGCTGGGGAAAGTCGGCGAGCGACGCGGTCTCGACGAGCCACAGCCCGCCTCCGGCCCCCCGTCGCGGTGTGACGGCGTTGCGGTGTGCGTGCCCGGATACCGCGGCGACCACGCGCGGGTTTCGCTCGAGCACCGCTAGCGCGGCCTCGCCGCCCTCAGCCGCCCGCAGCGGGTGGTGGGAGAAGACGACCACGTAGCGCCCGCCGGCGCGGCCGAGCTCCACCTCGAGCCAGGCGAGCTGCTCGGGGGAGACGAACCCGCCCGAGCCGGAGTCGCGGCGGGCGGTGTCGAGGACGATCCCGCGCGCGCGCGGGCCGATGTCAAAGGCGAGGTCCAGCCGCGTGCCCGAGCCGCTCCCGGTCGCCGACGCCTTGCGCGCCGCGCTCGCCCCGCGCAGCCGGGCCAGCGTCTCCTCGGCGGCCAGCGGCCGGCGCTCCGGATCGGCCGGGGTGCGAGCCGTTCGGCCGAGCCCCTCGCTCAGGAGCCGGTCGACGAGCTCGGGGGAGATCGAGTCGGAGGAGCGCGGGAGCTCGAGATCCTCGTCGAGCTCCGCGATCGCGCGCGAGCCCGTCGCCGCGCGGGCGACCCGCTGCGTCGGCGCGACCACGCCCTGGGTCAGTACGTCGTGGTTGCCAGTGGCGAGATACCACGGCGCGTCGAGCCCCGGCGAGCGAAACGGCCGCTGCGCGGCGGCGAGCAGGCCGCGGTGGCGGGGAGCGTCAACCGCCGGGCGGTAGTAGAAGGGGTCGGGGTTCGACGCCGCCTGCACGCCGTCGTAGCCCGGGCGCCCGGAGTCGGGATCGACGCGCCCGCCGCCCAGCACCGCAATCGCCTGCTCGCGCTCGTTGGCCTGGGCGCTGTCGGCGAGGTCGCCGGTCACCGCCACGGCCTGGGGATCGAGCTCGTTGAGCGCGGTGACGGTCGCGCCCAGTACCTGCGTGCTCAGCGCCTCCTGCGGTCTGAAGGCGGTCACGAAGGGCTCCCCGAAGCGGTCGAGCACGGGGAGGCGGCCGGGCGACTCCTCGTCGCGCACGTGTGCGTCGGTGATCTGGGCGAAGGTGGCGAGCGTGCGATCCGAGCGGGCCGCCGGGGCCAGATCGGTGCGGTCGCGCAGCGGCTCGCCGGGCCCTGGTGCGAGCGCGCCGTCGCCGTCGGGGTCGGTCCAGGTCGTGCTGAGCGTCGAGCCCGAGCCGCTCGCAGACGTTGGCCCGTCATCTCCCGGCGCGAGCACCACCACGAGCCCGATGACCAGTGCGAGCCCGAGTAGGCCGGCGCCGATCGCAGCAGCGGTCCGCCCGCGTCTGGGCACGGTCGTCGCCTCCACCGCCCTACCCCTCCCGCAGCCCGCGCACGATCGGCTCCCGCGCTGCCCTTCGCGCCACGAGCGCGGTCGCCGCGCCGGCGACGATCACGATTCCGAGCCCGACGGCCGCGAGCTCGCCACCGCCCGCCGCCAGCGGCAGCTCGGCGTAGTCGGCGGCGAGCCCCGCCACCGCCGGAGCCAGGGCGAAGCGCTCGAGAGCCCATCCGATCGGCGCGGCCAGCGCGACCACCAAGGCCACCGCCCCGGCGAGCACGAGCACCACGTGCCCGCGCCCCGCTCCGCACGCCCGTAGCGTGGCCACCGTCCCGCGGCGCTCGATCGCGGTCAGCGAGAGCGACTGCACGAGCGCGTACAGGCACACGAGCCCGTTGACCGCGGCCACCGCGCGCAGGAGCGTCGCGAGCAGCGCGAGGAAGCTGCGATTGCTCGTGCTCGCGCCGCCGGTGACCTGCGGGGGCGCGCCCGCGGTCGCGAGCCGTCGCT
>JACCUC010000111.1 GCA_013812065.1 Thermoleophilaceae bacterium
GGGGTAACCGAAGCGCGCCGGCTGGGTATCGAAGGGAAGTGAAAGAGCAGGTCTACGTCGATTCTCGCCCGCCGGAGCACTTCACGCGGTTCCACGAGCGCGTGCGCCGCGGGCGCCCCGACTGGGCTTACGAGCTCGTCCGGCTCGTCCTGACCCCGTATCTGGCTCTGTTCTTTCGCACGCGGGCGATCGACTCCGACAAGGTCCCGACGCGCGGCCCGGTCATCATCGCCCCCAACCACTTCTCGTTCCTCGACCACTTCTTCATGGCCGTCTACCTGCGGCGCAAGGTCCAGTTCCTGGCCAAGTCGCAGCTTTTCAAGCCGCCGATGCAGTTCATCTACAGCCACGGCGGGGTCTTCCCGATCCAGCGCGGCCGCCGCGACGAGGAGGCCTTCAAGAGCGCGCACGCGATCCTCGGGCGCGGCGACATCGTCGTCATGTACGCCGAGGGCGGACGCTCACGCACGGGCGAGCTCGGCGAGCCCCGGCCTGGGCTCGGGCGGCTCGCGCTCGAATCGGGCGCGACCGTGGTGCCAACGGCGATCTACGGCTCGGAGCGCGCCCGCAACTGGAAGCGCCTTCAGTTCCCCAAGGTGACCGTCCAGTTCGGCGATCCGCTGCGGTTCGAGCGCGTCGAGTCGCCGGAGCGTGAGCAGGCCCAAGAGGCCTCGGAGCTCGTCTTCGAGGAGATCTCGGAGATGTACGCGGCGCTGCACAAGGGCGGGCGGCGGCTAGCGGTGCGGGCGGCGCGGGCGGCGCGACGAGGGGCCAAGGCGGCGGGGCACCGGCCGGCGACGGGGTAGCGACGAGGGCGACGGACAGGTCGCCGGGGACGCCGGACGCGTTGCCCGCGCTGCGGTAGGCTCCGACTCCATGTCCGAGACCCCGGAGCACGAGCCCGCGCCCTCCGACGAGTCCGATCCGGCCAATCCCCACTCCGAGGACCTCGACATCGAGGGTCCGAACGAGTCGGCACCCGGACACGAGCCCACCGAGCACGGCGACGAGCCGGCGGGCACGTCTCCCTCCGAGTCCGACCGGTAGCTTCGGCGTACGAGCCGGCTCGAGCGCCCGCCGGCGCTCGCTACCGCCCCGCCGGGTCCTCGGTCGGCCCGCCCTCCGGCCTCTCGAGCGGAGCGGTCTCGTCGGTGCGGTCGAGGTTGTCGGGGTCGCCGTAGACCGCGCCTGAGCGGTCCGGCTCCGGCTCGGGAGCTCCGCGGTCGTGGCCGCCGTCGGCGTGCTCGGCGCTCTCGATCAGGTCGGCCTCGGCGAGCTCGAACCCCTCGGCCTCGCCGCCGCCGGCCTCGGCGACCGGGCGGTCGGCCGGATCGAGGTCGTCGTCGACTCGTCCACCGATCTTCGCCGCCTCGGCGGCTGCCGCGTCGGCCTCGGTGTCGACGCGGTCGCGGTCGGGCTCGGGAACGCGGTCGGGGGTCGTCTCCATGTCGGTCTCTCCTGGCGTCGTGGCGTCTTGGCGATCAGCATGGGCTACCCGTCCGACCGCCCGCTCAAGCCGCGCTCGCACTTAGCGGCTTGCGCCCGCCCGCTACTCCGGCTCGGGCACGAGGGCCTCCTGCACCGGCAACAACCGCTCGGCGTCGGGCCCGACGCCGATGTGGATCTCGTCGCGCTCGACGACGTAGTCGATCACCCGCAGCGCGCGCAGGCGCTCGAGCACGTAGGCAAAGGCGGGCCCCACGCGCGGCCCCCCGTACTCGCGGGCGATGTCGAAGGCGTAGCCGGTGGCGTGCGGGGAAAAGGCGCCCGGCGGCTCGCCGGCACCGGCGGGAGCAGCGGGATCGCGCACGGCGTCTGTGACGCGGAGATCGGCGTGACCGGCCACCCGCCGCACCTCCTTGGTGATGAAGAGCAGGGTCGCGACCGCCTCGGGGCGCAGCCCTCGGTAGAGGCTCGGGTGCGAGCCCTCGGACCCGGCGGCGAAGCGGCCCAGACCGGGCTCGAGTGCATACCCCAGGCGCTTCGGCTCGTTCGGAAGCGAGATCAGGTCGCCGGCGTCGTAGGCGTCGCGGAGGGCGCCGGGGTCGGCGAAGGGCTCGCTCTCCTCGGGCGGGCGCAGGACGAGCTCCCCGCTCGGCCACTGGGCGTGCAGTCGCTCGAGGCGGACGAGCTCCTCGGGGTCGTCGCGATGGAGCTCCATGATCTCGCGCGCCGCCTCGACGCGGAAGAGGTAGGAGCGCGAGTCGTCGCCGAAGCCGGCGAGCAACCGGTAGGTGCGCCGGTTCTCGAGCGGGGAGGAGTCGAAGAGGAGCTGGGAAAAGCTCAGGTCGCGCTCCTCGACGGTCGCACTGGTCGTGCGCGCCGGCCGCGACGGAGCGACGTAGGCGTCGATCACGTCCTTGAGATTCCCGATGCCCATGTGGTAGGACGCGACGGCGAGGTCCTCCCGGCCGAAGCGTGGCTGGGCGATGCCCAGGTAGCGCGCCGCCCCGTCGAGAGCCTCGGTCGGGTCGTAGCGCTCGTCGACGTCCCGGCGGCGGCGCGCGAAGCCGGCGGCGCGGCGC
>JACCUC010000136.1 GCA_013812065.1 Thermoleophilaceae bacterium
ACGGGCTGGAGAACGCCCGGCGCCAGTACGCCGACGCGGACGAGATGTTCGTCGGCTTCGACGGTGAGGAGGACCTTCACGCTCGTACCGCCGACCGCGACGTGATCGTGGCGACCCACTTCGGGACGGTCGCGCTCGTTCGCCGGCTGCGCGAGCGCCGCGACGATTTCCTGCCCGCCTACTACGTGCAGGACTATGAGCCGTTCTTCTTCGACCCGGGCGCGAGCGAGTCCAGGGAGGCGATCGACTCCTACAGGGCGATTCCGGATGGGCTCCTGTTCGCCAAGACCGGCTGGCTGTGCGACCTGATCGGCCGTCTCCACGACGTCCCCGTCGCGAAGGTCGAGCCGAGCCTCGACCATCAGGTCTTCCGGGCGGGAAGTCGACGGCGAAAGAACCGTGGGCGCGTGCGCGTGGTGGGCATGGTCCGCCCACGGACCGGCCGCCGCCAGCCGCTCGCCACGCTTCGCCTGCTCGACCGGATCCAGACCGAGCTCGCACCGAACGTCGAGGTCCTGGCCTTCGGGTGTCGTCAGCGTGAGCTGCGGCGCTTCGCTCCCCAGCGTGCCGGCAGGGTCGAGAACCTCGGCGTGCTGACCCGAGCCGAGGTCGCCGACGTGCTCGGCGTCGCCGATGTCTTTCTCGACGTCTCGAGCTACCAGGCGTTCGGCAGGACCGCGCTCGAGGCGATGGCCTGCGGCTGTGCGCCGATCGTCCCGCGGGTAGGTGGGACGAGCGAGTACGCCGTTCACGGCGAGAACGCCTACGTGATCGATACTACGAGCGAGGAGGCCGCGTTCGAGGCCGTGAGCGACCTGGTCGCGGATCGCGAACGGCTGCACCGCCTGCAAGCAGAGGCGGTCCTCACGGCGGAGCGCTTCTCGGTGATGCGTGCGGCGGTGTCCGAGTACGTCACGTTCGCCGCCGAGTACGCAGGCCGAGGACGCCATGTCTTGACAGTGCCCGAGGATCGGCGACCCGCAGCTTCGTCCGGAAGGCCCGCTTGAGCGCGCGGTCGCTGTACTTCCACGACTTCGAGCACGTTCTTCGTCGTTACCGCGAGATGTGCGAGATTCATCCCGGCTTGCCCGAGAGTGAGATCCACGAGGAGGTGCTGTACGTGCCCGCCTCGAGAGACGGGCAAGACGGCCCGCCGGTCTGGACCGGAAGAGCGCCCCGCGGGAAGTACCGCGGTGCGCTCTTCGATCGGGACGGACAGAGGATCGAGGCGGCGGACATCACGCGCCGAGACTGGAGAGCGAGGAACGAGGCAACACCGGAGCCCGAGCAGGGGCGCATCGGCGGTACTGGCATCTATCTGGGGTGGTTGTTCAGCCACTACGGACACGCCCTGCTCGAGAGCCTGAGCCGCTGCTGGGCCGTCGGCGACGTCGACTTCGCGGTCTACCACGCGCCCGCGAAGCGCATTCCGGGCTTCCTCGAGGCCCACCTCGATCGCCTCGACATCCCCACCATCATCCTCCCGAGCCGACCGACCCGATTCGAGCGCCTGATCGTGCCCCGCCAAGCGTTCGAGCTCGACATCTGCGCCTATCGCGGCTTCGTCGACTTCCTTCAGACGCGAATGCCGAAGAAGGACGAGCCTGCGCCACCCGTTTACCTCTCGAGATCGCGACTTCCCGCCGACCGGAGGGGCGTGATCGGCGAAGAGGTGTTGGAGGGCTTTCTGTCCGGCTACCGGGTGGTGCATCCCGAAACGCTCTCGGTTCAGGAGCAGGTCGAGCTCTTCGGAACCCATACGGCCTTCGCCGGGGCGCTCGGCTCGGCCATGCACGGCGTTCTCTTCAGCCGCCGCCCCGAGATTACCTACCTGTCGGTTCGTACCCCGATATCTAATGAATTCGAGTACCTCAACTACCTGATGTGCGACGACCTCGTCGAAGCCGACAGCCTCTACGTCGCTTGCTGCGACTTGGGCGACATGCCGCAACGCGGACACTCGACCCCGCTTCGGCTTGACCTCTCCGCGGCTGCGGAGGGGCTGAAGGTGTCCGTCGATCCCACGCTTCAGAAGCGTGTCGACGCGCGTCACCGCGAGGCTTGGGCTGAATTCCGGCTCAAGCAGGGGATCGCCGCCGGCGATCGCTCCGCCGTGGACGACGTGAGGCGCCACTACCCGGGGACGATGACTCCCCAGTTGTCCACGCTGGTGCAGCGGCTCGAGCAGGGCGACGACGGGCAGCACTCGGGCGGGACACGAGGCAGTCGCGGACCATCCTCGCTCCGGCGACGCTCTCGCCTACTGAGGTATTTGCCGGGGCGCTCATCCGGCTGAGGAAACCGGCGGACGGCGGCGCAGCTCGTACGCGCTGCCTCAGCCGGCCCGCACCGCGCGCGAGCGAAGAGCGCGCAGAACCCGGCGCTGAACGGGCACGTCGCCCCGCCCGAACTCTTTTCGCACCCTCGTCCGTAGTCGGCGGAGGGCTTTGCGCCGCGACATTTCTCCGTTACGCGCCTGCCGCAGGATCGGCCAGAGGGACCCGGAGAGCACCGTCTTGGGGTCGAGGGCGTCTCGGCGTTCGAGAACGTGCGGCGGAACCGGTTGTGGATCCGGCGCGACGGCGTCCTCGACGATGTTCTCGTAGTGATCCCTCAGGGTGGAGTTGGTTGGATCGAGTGCGGCGACGAGCAGGAGGCCGGTCGGACTCGTGGCCACGGGAAGCGTGATGAGGTCGGGTCGCAGACGAGTCAGGATGTCCACGATCTTGTAGACGTCACCCGTCCACGCCCCCTTCCGCTCAAGGGGATCGCGCACCGTCTCCCCGACGTTGCGGGGCAGGACGTCGTCGAAGACCACAACGCTCGTCCAGTGCGCATGGCGCTCGACATTGATGAAGTCGCGCAGGGCGTACTCGCTGAGGTGCATGCCGTCGATGTAGGCGAACGACACCGGGCTTCCGCCCCAAGGATCGAGCGGTCGCTCGCGCTCGAAGTAGGCGTCGCTCGTCTCGTCGAACAGGACCGCACCCTCGGGGATCGGCTTGCTCGGCTTCATGCGGGGGTCGATCGCGATGCTCGGCGAACGCGAGAGCGTGAGGCTGTTGCCGTGACGAACGCCGATCTCGAGGTACGTCGGAGGCGCCAGCAGCTCGTGTACTGCCGATAGGAAGTCTAGGGTGCGCATCGTCTGGGTCGCGGAGCCGTGTCGGGGTTCCGTCCCGGCGGCGCGAAGCCTAGTCACCGAAGCTGGAGCACGGGGGAGGCGGAAGACGGCCGATCTGGTGATGTGCGCCGCCTTGTGTGGAGTAAGTACCCTCCGCCCGCGAGTATGCGCCACGCCATGGAGCGTGGGTGCGTAGACAAACAGGGCGTGGACCATCCCCGCGACCAGCGGATTGGTGCTCTTCGTCCCCGGGCGGTGGTGAGCAGCATTACCATGCTGGGCACGTTCGAGCCTCCGGGCTGGCGACAGCCGCGACGACTGAGAGGATCGAGATGAGCCAAGGTGCGGGTCAATCTGCGACGCTCGAAGAGCTTCGAGCCGAGATCATCCGGTTGGGGCCCTGGCACCTCGACGTGGAGGTCGCCCCAGGGCTGACGACCCGTGCCTTCCTCGACGCTCCGCCCGGCACCTATCAGGGGACCGGCCACCTCGACCCGAGCCGGATCACCTTCATCGACCCGCGACGGGACGTCGAGAGTCTGTTACCCCGGATCTACCCTGCGGGCCTCGAGGGTCGGTCCTTCCTCGACTGCGCGTGTAACTGCGGTGGATACTCGTTCCTGGCTCGTGAAATGGGGGCGAGCGCCTGCTTTGGCTTCGACGTCCGAGAGCACTGGATCGCGCAGGCGCGCTTCCTGGCCGAGCATCGCACCGGACCGAGCGATAACGTCGAGCTCGAGGTTCTCGACCTCTATGACCTACCGCAGCGCGGGGTCGGACCTTTCGACGTGACCCTGTTCAAGGGCATCTTCTACCACTTGCCCGACCCGGTGACCGGCCTCAAGGCCGCCGCCGACCTCACCGGCGAGCTCCTGATCGTCGATACCTCCACCCGCCCCGACATGCCCGAGGGCACCCTGACGGTCGGTCGGGAGTCGCGGGAGGGGCTGATGTCCGGAGTCTACGGGCTCAACTGGCGGCCGTCGGGTCCTTCGGTAATGGCGCACATCCTTCAGTGGATGGGCTTCCCCGACACGCGTCTGGCCTACCACCACGAGCAGACCGGGCGAGGGTTCGGCCGGATGCGGGTGGTCGCAGCACGCAGGCACGGGCTACTCGACGCCTTCGACCCCGTCGACCGAGGGGGTGGCCGGGCGCGACCGCGTCGTCTCAGACGTTGGCGGGTAGCGCGAGCGGAACGAAATAGGCGGTCGGGCGCCACGGGCGACGGCTAGTTCCTGCGGGCTTTGAACCGCCGCCACATGCGCCTCCGCGCGAGATGGCCGTCGGGCTGCGCCGACGCAGCGACGAGTCGGTCGAGCGCCGTGTACAGGAAGGTGAGCTCGGCCGGGGAAGCTCGCGGCTCCCAGAGCTCGTCCAGTGGCTGGAGCCCTCGCTCTCGATCGTGCCGATCGATCTCGACCGCAGGGACGTACGCGTCCGTGTTCCAGCCGAGCGCGTCGATGAGGCGCGAGTTGCCCTCCTCGAACGTGTCGTGGCAGTGCGCCTGGAGGATGAGCCGTGATCGCTTCGTCTCCTCCGTCTCGGGTGCGTCGAGATCGCCCACGACCTTCTTGATCAGGCCGAGTCGACGGTTATCGAACGTCGAGGACCAGAAGAGACCGGGCGGGGCGTGACGGAGTGCGTTCACCACTTCGAGCGGAAGGCCGCGGTTCACCCGAGTCGAGCCGTCCTCGGTGGAGGGACCGGCCAGCCCGAGGAAGTGATGCACGAAGTCGGCCACAGGCTCGCCGAGATGGAGCAGATCGGGCCGGAAGGGCCGGGGCTCGAACGAGACGCTGGGGGCGAGCCGCCTTGTCGAGGCGTAGGTGTCGAAGTAATGCAGAGCCTTGGAGCGTGTCGCGAGATCGTGCGAGGGGCGATGGCCAGTGCGAAAGCCCCACTGGCGCCACGCGGCCTCCAACGCACCGTGCTGAGGCCGCACGTAGTAGGCGACGCGCACCTCGTGGCGACCCGCGAGCGCCTCGAGTGCGCGCAGGAACTCCTCATCGGGCCGCCAGAAGACTCGCTGCAGAGCCTCGCCGGTGAGCACGACGACCCGATGGCGGGTGGCCGCCTCGTCGAGGCCCTCGAACAGCCGACCGAACACAGCTCGCTTGTCGACTCCCTGGTTCCAGTAGGCGATGATCACGTCGTTCGACTGCACCTGTCCGGACCTATAGTCGGTGACGTCTATACCCACGGCTCGGCTCTCCTCGCGGCGAAGGCGCGCGACGACGACGTCGATGTCGCGCTCCCGAAGCTCGGCAGCGTTCGGAGCGAGCCACCCCTGAATGGTGGAGGAGCCGGCCTTGCCCATTCCGGCGTGTATAAGGACCGTGCCCATCGCTAGCTCCCCGCCCCGGGTCCCCTGCCGAGCAAGGGCCGGATCGGAGGTCGGCGGGACGAGCGCATCCGCAGCGCAGCTTACCCACGGCTACATTGGCGACGTGAACGAGGCCACTCGGATCTGCTTCGTCTCGGCGAGCGGGCAGAACGCCTACTTCGGAGAGCTGCTCGATGCCCTCCGGGAGGCGGTCGAGGAGTCGGGTGTCCCGACGGAGACCGCTGTCGACTTCTTTCCCCCCGAGAGCGGCGACCTGGTCTACGTGTTCGTGCCGCACGAGTTCCTCCCCTTCACCCTTGCTCCCGCCCACCCCA
>JACCUC010000141.1 GCA_013812065.1 Thermoleophilaceae bacterium
CGGCGGCTATGGCTACGTCAACGACTACCCGCTCGAGCGGATGATGCGCGACGCCAAGATCACCCAGATCTACGAGGGGACCAACGAAATCCAGCGCGTGGTGATCGCGAGGGCGCTGCGGTAGTCGAGGTCGCGCGGGCGGCCACGCCGCGCCGGCCCCCGACGAGCGACCGCCCAACCGCGACGGGTTGGGCGGTCGCGGTCGTCCCCCTTCGCTACACCCCGAGCTCCTCCGAGGCCATCCGCGCCCCCTCGATTCGCGCGGAGATCTTCTGCATGGCGATGTCGCGAGCGAAGTCCGGCGAGCCGTGACTCGGCTTCTCGTCGCGGCTGAACGGCGAGAAGCCGCAGTCGTCGGTGGCGCCGAGGCGCTCGACCGGGATGTACTTGGCTGCCGTGACCAGCTCGCTCTTGACCTGCTCGGCGGTCTCCACCTCCGGTGAGAGCGGGTTGATCACCCCCATGAAGCAGACCTGCGGGACGCCGTTGGCGTCGTCGCGGCTGTTCTCGCCGACGAGCTTGTAGACCTTGCCCTTGTAGTGGCGACGCGTGGTCGACACGTGCACGGCACCAGTGCGCTTTGGCATGAGGCAACTATCCCACACGCAGCGGCCAAAGTCAACCGCGTTAGTGTCTACATCTTCCAGCCCAGGAAAGGCCCGACCGGCTCCCCAGAGCCAGATCGGGCCTCAGACCGTCAAAAACTTCTGTCTAGGGAGGGAGCCGATCGCCGTCCCGCAAGCTCCCGAGTAGTGCCGCCGTGGCGACGGGGTGTCCCGTAACACCCGCCCGTTGAACCGCGCGGTGGGGGAGCGTTGTGCGGAACGCCGCGCGCTCGCGCTTACAGGACGATGCAGGCTTCCCGACGCGCCACCCGGCGACGCTCGCCTGGAAGAGCTGCGACAGCCGAACCGTGTGGTGCCGCGCTGCTCCTCCCGCGTGGCACGACCAGCGCGATGGCCCGCCTGGTAGAGCAGCCTAATCATCGCTGTCCTACGAGGGAGGGACCATGTCCGCACTTCGGAACCTGGATCGGGCGGGACGTCGGCGCTCGCCGGCGACGGTACCCGGCTACCACGCCGGCCGGCCGCCGCGCAACAAGGGGCTTCGCTACCCCGCCGACCCGCCGCGGGTCGAGGAAATCATCGCGGTAATGCGCCAGGCGGGAGAGGGTGTCCACGGCGACCGCGTGCGCGGGCTGATCGTCGTCCTGTGGCGCGCGGGGCTCCGCATCCACGAGGCGCTCGCGCTCAGCGAGTCGGACATCGACGCCCGCCGCGGGGCCGCTGCTCGTGCGCCACGGCAAGGGCGACAAGCGGCGCGAGGTCGGGATGGACGACTGGGGCTTCGAGCACCTGAACGCCTGGCTCGTGCGCCGCTCAGAGCTACCGGTGGGGTCGCTCTTCTGCATCGTCGAGGGCCCGACGCGCGGGCGGCCCTGGAGCCCGAGCGCGGCCCGGGCGAAGCTTCGCCGCTTGGCGGTCGAGGCGGGGGTGCGAAGGCGCTTCGCCCCCATCAGCTGCGCCACGCGCACGCGATCGAGATGGCCCACGAGGGTGTCGCGCTCAACATCATCCAGCGCCAGCTCGGCCACACCGACTCGGTGTCACGTCTGTCTACCTGCAGGGCATCGACAACGCCGAGATCATCAACGCCGTCCACACGCGCAGGGCTCCGATGATGCCAGCGAGCGCGGGGCTGCGGCTATGAGCGGCTCTAGCTGACAAGCCGCTTGGTTGCCTCCGGCGCGTCTGGCCGGCGCAGGCCGGTCGCTGCCCCATGTCCAAGAGCCGAAGCCAGCGAGACGGTGAAGCGTCGGCGGCTCGAACTCGCGCGAAGCGGCAGTACGCCCACAGTTCGCAAATGGAGCCGGCGGGTCCCGTCAACCGGCGCGCGTTCTGAGCTGCAGGCATAGCGGCGGCTATGGTCGCGCGGTGGACGCCAAGCAGCGGATTCGCGAGCGGATCTGGCGGACGCTTGAAGACGAGCGAGCCGCGCGTTTTCCGGGCGCTCGTGGCCGGATTCCGAACTTCCGCGGTGCCGAGGCCGCCGCGGAGCGCCTCGCCGAGCTGCCCGAGTGGAAGGCGGCCGCTGTCGTGAAATCCAATCCGGACTCGCCACAGCTTCCGGCCCGGCGCCGCGCACGCCGTGACGGCAAGACGCTGTACATGGCCGTGCCGCGGCTCGCCGAGGCGAAGCCGTTCGTTCGCGTCGGCGGCGATCCCACCATCAGGAAGGCGCTTGCCGAAGGCCACCCCGCCCGCGTCGAGGACCTTGGCCACGTCGACCTCGTCGTCTGCGGCACGGTCGCAGTGAACCGCGCGGGCGTGCGTGTGGGCAAGGGCGGCGGCTACTCCGACCTGGAGCTGGGCTTGCTGGTCGAGGCGGGAGCGGTCGACGACGCGACGACGATCGTGACGACCGTCCACCCGCTCCAAATCGTCGACGCAGAGCTGCCCGAGACTACTCACGACTTCCGCGTTGACATCGTCATCACTCCCGCCGAGGTTCTCCAGACTGACGCACGTCACCGCTCGCCCGGCGTCATCTGGGAGCACCTCGATGACGAGACCGTCGATGCCATCCCGGTCCTGGCCGTGCGCCGCCCGCCCCAGGGATCGACGCGGACCTGAAGGCTGGCCAGCTGGGCGCTCGGCCAGCGGCCGAGGGTGCGGCACTGCGATCTTTCGCGCGAAGCGGCAGCGGGGCACCCCGCCCGAGTGCGCCTCGATGATTCTGCGGGCCTGCACGACATGTTCTACGTGCTCGATGGTGTCCTGACCGTGAGACTCGCCGAGGACACCCTCGAGCTCGAAGCAGGGTCCTTCGTCTCATCCCTCCGGGCACGGTGCACACCTTCTCGAACGCAAGCGAGGAGCCAGTTCGTTCTCTCAACTTCAACACGCCGGCCGGCTGGGAGAACTACATGCGCGACCTCGGGGAGCTCCTCGCGAGCGGCGACGCGACGCCCGAAGAGATAGGGAGGGTCGCCTCGCGCTACGACTTCGAGGTCGTCTGATCCACTGCGCCACGCGGAGTGCTGCGGCGCCGCTTCTCGCGCGAAGCGGGAGCCGCCCGCTGCGGCGAGGAATCTAGCCTCGTGGCGGAGACTGATCTTCAGTCAATGTCGGTCCGCGAGTTGCTTGCGCTCTGGGCGGGCTCGCTGCGCGAGCTGCGTGACCGCGGCGTCGTCCGAACATTCAACAACCCGATCGGCGACATCGCGGAGGAACTCGTGGCGCTCCACTACGGAGGGGAGCGCGGCTCGTTCAGTCAGAAAACATGGGACGTTCGCGTCGGCGACGAGTTCCTCCAGGTCA
>JACCUC010000199.1 GCA_013812065.1 Thermoleophilaceae bacterium
GACGATCCCCTCGTCGGTCTCGACTCGGACGATCGTTACCGCGAAGCGCGTCCGCGGCTCGGGGTCCCACGCGGCCGGAAACGGCGGATCGAGCGGAACGACCAGGCGGTCGGTCCGGATGGCGGTGATCCTCATGCAGCGGGGAGTATCGCGTACGCCGGACGATGATGCGGTACTGTCGGCTCTCCACCGCGCACCCTCGTCCCGACCCGCCTTCCAGGAGGTTCGCAGCGCCGATGGCCGACCAGCACCGTCAAGCCGCGGTCGTCGAGTTCGACCACGTGACGAAGCGCTACGACGCTCCGACCGGCAGGGACAAGGGCAAGCCGACGCCCGGCGCCGTGAACGACCTCTCGATGAAGGTCCCGGCCGGCAAGATCTGCATCCTCGTCGGCCCATCCGGCTGCGGCAAGACGACGACCATGAAGATGATCAACAGGATCATCGAGCCGACGTCGGGCACGATCCGGCTGCAGGGCGAGGACGTGACCGGCTCGCCGCCCGACGAGCTGCGCCGCCGGATCGGCTACGTGATCCAGCAGGTCGGCCTGTTCCCGCACCTGACGATCGCGGACAACGTCGCGACCGTCCCGCGGTTGCTGCGGTGGGACGGCTCCCGCACCCGCGCGCGGGTCGACGAGATGCTCGACCTCGTCGGCATGGACCCGTCGATCTACCGCGGCCGCTACCCCAAGGAGCTCTCCGGCGGACAGCGCCAGCGCGTCGGCGTCGCTCGGGCGCTCGCCGCCGACCCGCCCGTGATGCTCATGGACGAGCCGTTCGGCGCGGTCGACCCGATCGCGCGCGAGAAGCTGCAGAACGAGTTCCTGCGGCTGCAGGAGGACATCGGCAAGACGATCGTCTTCGTCACCCACGACATCGACGAGGCGATCAAGATGGGCGACCGCATCGCGGTGCTGCGCACGGGCGGAAAGCTAGCCCAGTACGCCTCCCCCGCGGAGCTGCTGATGTACCCGGCCGACGAGTTCGTCGAGGACTTCGTCGGTGCCGACCGCGCGCTCAAGCGGCTGGCGCTACAGCGCGTGCGCGACATCGACCTGTGGACCGCGGCGACGGTTCGCTCCGGCGAGCCGGTCGCGGAGGCACGGCGCAAGATCGCGGAGGCCGACATCGACATCCCCCTGGTCGTGGATGACCACGGGCGCCCGCAGGGCTGGCTGTCGGAGCGCGGCCTCGCGGGCGAGCGAGTGCGCCCCGAGCTGCGCTCGCGCGCCGAGCCCTTGGTCGAGCTCGACGACGTCCTGCGCGACGCCCTCGCCGACCTGATCGAGTCCGAGGTCCACTACTCACCGGTGGTCGACCCCGACGGCTGCCTCGCCGGGGTGCTCTCGCTCGAGGTCATCTCCCAGAGCCTGCACGTGCCTCCGGAGCGAGCAAGGACCAGCACCGAGCTGGTGGAGCCCGCCGGCGACGACGCGGTGAGCGCCGAGATCGAGCCGGCATGAGCGCGGCGCTCCTCCCGCTCGTCCAGCTTGACATCCGCTCCCGCCGGGGGGGAACCTGCGAGTCCGAGGACGGCTTCTGCCCGGACTGGATCGTCGACAACCTCGACCGCTACGTCAGCCCCCTGCTCGAGCACGTAGTCCTCACCATGGTGTCGGTGGGGATCGGCTTTGCCATCGCCTTTGCGGTCGCCCTGCTCGCCCACCGCCGGGAATGGGTCAGCGCGCCCGTCGGGGCCCTCACGAGCGTGCTGTTCACGATCCCGAGCGTCGCCGCCTTCCTGCTCCTCGTACCGTTGACGGGACTCGGCCCCTTGACCGCGATCGTCGCGCTCGTCGGCTACACCCAGGTCTTCCTGTTCCGCAACATGGTCAACGGGCTGAGCAACGTCGGCGAGGAGACCAAGGACGCCGCCCGCGGCATGGGCCTGACCGAGCGGCAGTTGCTGTGGCGCGTCGAGCTGCCGCTCGCGGTGCCCGAGATCCTCGCCGGGCTGCGGATCGCCACCGTGACGACGGTCAACCTGGCCACGCTCGCGTTCTTCGCGGGCGCCGGCGGCCTGGGCGCGCAGATCTACACCGACATCACGTTCCGCTCGAACGTCGTGGTCGCCGGCGGCCTGGCCATCCTGCTCGCCGCGCTCTTCGACCTCCTGATCCTCGGCGGCCAGCGACTCGCGACGCCGTGGCGGCGCGCCGCGGCGGCATGAACGCTGTGGCTGGCACCCCGCCGTTCGCGGCCAACGCCTTCGTCGAGGCGATCGAGTTCCTGATCACGCCGCGCGAGTCGGTGACCGGCGGAGTGCAGGTCGGCGGAGTCGACGAGATGCTCACCCTGACCGCCAACCACATGCTCCTCAGCGCCGCCGCAATCGCCATCGCTTGTCTGGTGGCCCTTCCCCTCGGACTCTGGCTCGGTCACGTCGGCAAGGGCGAGTTCCTGGCCATCAGCGCCTCGAACGTGGGCCGCGCGGTCCCGACGCTCGCGCTCATCGCCTTCTTCATCGCCTTTCTCGGGCTCGGCTTCCTGAACGTGCTCGCGGCGCTCACCCTGCTCGCCATCCCGCCAATTCTGACCAACACCTACGTCGGCGTGCGCGGGGTCGACCGCGACGCCGTGGATGCCGCGCGGGGCATGGGCATGACCGAACCCCAGATCGTGCGCCGGGTCGAGCTGCCGCTGTCGCTGCGCTCGGTCTTCGGCGGCGTGCAGCTGTCGGCGATCTCGGTCGTCGCCACCGCGATCCTCGGCCCGCTGGCGAGCGTCGAGACCCTCGGCACGCCGATCGTCAGCGTCAACGTCTACGGCCAGGCCGGCCTGCTGGGGGCGTCGATCCTTGTGGCCGCGCTGGCGATCCTGATCAACGCCCTGCTCGGCGTCGCCCAGCGGGCGCTCACCCCCCGGGGACTCAAGGCCGGGCGCTCCGAGGCGCCCGGCATCCTTCGCCGGATCCCGTTCCTCCAACGACAAGGGAGTGCTCAACCGACATGAGACGTCCTACGAAGAACAAGCACATCGCGGCCCTCGCGACCGCCGTCCTCGCGCTCGCGGTCGCCGCCTGCGGCGGAGGCGGGGGCGGTGGCGGTGGCGAGCAGGCCGGTGGCGGCGGTGCGAAGAACCAGCCGATCCAGCGCAATCCCCAGAACGCCTCGAAGTCCGTCAAGGTGGGCTCGAAGAACTTCCCCGAGCAGCTCGTGCTCGGCAACATCTACGCCCAGTCGCTCGCCGCCGCGGGCTACAAGGTCGAGAAGGAGCTCAACCTGGGCTCGGAGGTCGTCGCCTTCAAGGCGCTCAAGAACGGCGACGTCGACGCCTACCCGGAGTACACGGGCACGGTCCTGACGACCCTCTACAAGGTCAAGGCCGAAGACGCGCCCAAGGAGCCCGAGCCGGCGTTCGGCGAGGCGAAGAAACGCCTCGCGAAGGACAAGATCGCCGCCCTCCCGCGAACGCCGTTCGAGAACACCTACCGCCTCGGGGCGACCAAGCAGACCGCCCAGCGGCTCGGCGTGCGCAACACGTCGGACCTCAAGGGCAAGGCCAAGCAGCTGAAGATCACGGGCTACCCGGAGTGCCGCCAGCGACTCGACTGCTACGTCGGCGTGCAGCGCACCTACGGCGCCCGCTTCGAGGACTTCGTGGCCAGCGAGCAGACCTACGAGGTGCTCGACCAGGGCGAGGCCGATGTCGGCTTCCTGTTCACGACCGATGCGCAGCTCTCGACCGGCAAGTACCAGACGTTCGAGGACGACCGCAACTTCTTCCCGCCCTACAACGTCTCGCTGCTGATGCGCGACGAGGCGCTGAAGAAGCTCGGGCCCGAGGCCCAGCAGGTCGTGGATCGGGTGCAGCAGCCGCTCACCGAGCCGGTGATGATCGAGCTGAACTCGCGGGTCGTGCTCGACAAGCAGCAGCCTGAGGACGTGGCCCGGCAGTACCTCAAGGCCGAGGGCTTCGTTAAGTAGCGACTGACGCAGGCGCCCGGCC
>JACCUC010000209.1 GCA_013812065.1 Thermoleophilaceae bacterium
CCACCGCAGCGCTCTCGGCGGCCAACGCCTCTGCGTCCGCTGCCGGCGTCGGGCACCCCGCCGCGGCGAGCCGGCGCTCGGCGGCGAGCACGGCGGAGGCGAGGCGGGGTCCCGTCGTGGCGCCCACTCCGCGGGTACGCTAACCGTCGGGCCAAGTCGGTCGCACCGCCGCCCCCGCTCCGGCGACCCGCCCCTGCGAATGACCGCTTCGAACTACGACCCGGCCGCCTACGGCGAGCAGATCGCCGCCGACTACGACGCCCTCTACAGCGCCATCCCCGACACCGAGCAGACCGTGGCGTGCCTGGCCGAGCTCGCCGGTCGGGGCGCGGTGCTCGAGATGGGGATCGGCACGGGTCGCCTCGCCCTTCCGCTGCGCGCCCGCGGCGTCGACGTCCACGGGATCGAGGCCTCTCCGGCTATGTTGGAAGAGCTGCGCAGGCTCCCCGGGGGCGACGAGATACCCGTGGCCGTGGGTTCGTTCGCCGACACGGAGCTCCCCGGACAGCGATTCTCGGTCGTCGTCCTCGCCCTCCACACGATCTTCGGGCTCCCGACCCAGGACGAGAAGATCCGCTGCTTCGCGAACGCGAGGCGTCATCTTCGCGACGGGGGCGTATTCGTGGTCGAGGCGACGATCCTCGACGTCGGCGCCTTCCGGAACGGCCAGGCCGTGGTTCCGCGCTTCTCGAGCGCCGAACGGGTCGAGCTTCAGGTGCTGCGCTACGACTCGTCCACCCAGCTCGTGGAGACGACCAACGTCCACCTCTCGAACGACGGTCTGCGTCTGAACGGCTTCACCAACGCCTACGCCTCGCCCCAGGAGCTCGACCTCATCGCCCGCCTCGGCGGCCTGCGCCTTCGTGAGCGGTGGGGGAGCTGGACCCGCGAGCCCTTCACGGCGGCGTCCGCCCGCCACGTCTCGGTCTACGCGCGTCCCGGGTGACCCCTCGCCCGCCTGCGCTCGTGCTCCCCGCCGTGCTCGCGGCCATTGGCGGCTGCGCCGCGGCGCCCGAGCCGGACCCCGAAATGGTGATCCGGGGGTGGAGCCGCGCGGTGAACGCCGGCGACTACGATCGCGCGGGCGCCTTCTTCGCCCGTAACGCCGTGGTCGAGCAGGTCGAGGAGATCCGCCTGGAAGGACCCGCCGACGGAGCCCGGTTCAGTGCCTCGCTTCCCTGCCACGCCGACGTCACCCGCGTCGTCGCCGAGCAGCGCACCTCCCTCGCCATCTTCCGCCTGCGCAACGGACGCAGCCGGTGCAGCGGTTCGGCCGAGGTCCGGTTCGCGGTTCGCGATGGGAAGCTCACCGAGTGGCGCCAGCTTCCGCCGCCGCCCCCTGCCCAAGGGCTACGGGCCTTCTCCCCGAGCCGGGCGATGAGCTCGGCCGCCCGGTCGGCGGATGGCCCCGCGGCCTGACCCGTCCGCGGCCGCCGCGAACGCCGGCCGACCGGCGCGGGCGACCTCGCTAACCTCGTACCCGGACGGCCCCGTGGTGCTGCGTGGGCCGTTTCGGCTCGTCGATCCGGCCGGCGTCGAGCTGAGGACCCATCGCCGGGCGGTGGCGCTCTGTCGGTGCGGGCGCTCTCGCCTCGGCGCGCTCTGCGACGGCACCCACCGCAGCACCGGCTTCCGGGCCCCAGGCGGGCCGCCGCGAGAGGTCGAACGGGTGGTGACGGTGCCACTGCCGGCCGAAACCGGCTGAGGCGCCGGCGCGCCCGCGTCAGGCGACCAGGCGCTCCCGCAGCGACGTCTCTCCGTTCTGCCAGCAGTCGAGCACGTGCCCGGCGAAGCGGGCCTCGACGGCGAGAAGCCCTCGGGCACCGAACAGGATCTGAGGACCCAGCTCCGGCTCTTCGAGGGCGAGAGCGCCGGCAACGTCGTTGACGGCGATCGCGTCGTGGAGCGCGTCGGCTTCGACGTGCTCGTCGTAGAAGGCGGTGACCACGGGCCCGAGGCCGAGCCGCCGCAGGCCGTTGGCATAGCGGCGGTTGGCCTCGGACGAGGTCATCTCGAGCAGCGCCAGGTGACCGACGCTCGCCCCGCGCCAGCGCCGGTGCAGGCCGAGGAGCGAAGCCAGGTTGGCGGTGGCGAGCGTAACTCCGGGAATGACGTCGAGGTAGGCGCCGGGCCGCCCGTCGAGGTCGAGACCCTCCATGGCCTCGCGGTAGAGGCTCTGGTGCAGGCGCGCGGCGTCGCCGGCGCCGTACTCGTCGAACTGGACCTCGACCAGGGCCGTCTTCGGTGCCCCCCGCAGCCGAGGGATCAGCCACGAATGCGGATCGGCCTCCTTGAGCTGGTAGGCCGAGCGCTGGACGGCGAGCTCGCGCACCTGCTCGAGCGTGGCCGAACGCGCGACGTGCCCGGCGATCGACGGCCCGCCGCCGTCCTCCTCGCCGAGCGCGCGCAGCACGGAGGCGATGTCTGTGGACGAGTCGCCGTCGAGCGACGCGGGCCGATCCACCGCGCCGAGGTCCTCGAGCAGGCTCGCCTCGAAGGCGCGTTCGAGCCGAGCCCGCACCTCGAGCAGCGAGGGGTCCCACTCCCAGGCGTCATCGACGCCCTCGAGCCCGCCGTAGTGGAGCTCGTAGCACAGGTAGAGCGACAGGTGGAAGTCCTCGCCCCGGCGGGGGTCCGGGGGCACCGGCGGCGCGGGCGCCCACGTGCCCGGCGAGCCGCTGAGGCGCTCGAGCAGGAACCGGCTCATCTCGCCGCGCGGCGCGGGAGGGCTCATCAGAGCCCGGACGTCGTCGGCCACGTTCGCCACAGCCTCGCAGTATGCC
>JACCUC010000220.1 GCA_013812065.1 Thermoleophilaceae bacterium
GACCGGGGCCGACGCGGTCACCGCCGCCCGCGAGGGCGACCCGGGTGCACTCGGCCTCTTCGAGCGCTTCGGAACCTCGCTGGGTGTCGGCATGGCGGGGCTGATGAACGTGTTCGAGCCCGAGCGCCTCGTGGTCGGAGGTGGCCTCTCCGCCGTCGCCGAGCTGTACCTACCGCGAGCACAGGAGGAGGTCCGCCGGCGCGTGCTGCCCGAGATCGGCGGGCGCGTCGGAATCTCGGTGGCGCGGAGCGGCGCGCTCGCCGGCGTGATCGGGGCGGCCAGGCTCGCGGTCATCGAGGGAGGCCGGGGGGCCACCGGCTGACGGGGATCTGTCCTCCGAGGGGCCGCCCCTACAGCCCGAACACGCTCCGCGCCTGCTCGAGCGCGCTCATCAGCCGGTCTACGTCCTCCCGCCCGTTGTAGACGTGGAACGACGCCCGCGCCGTCGCCGGCACCCCCAGCCGCCGCATGAGCGGCTGCGCGCAGTGGTGGCCGGCGCGGATGCAGACCGCCTCGCGGTCGCAGATCTCGGCGATGTCATGGGGGTGGATCCCCTGGAGCGCAAATGAGATCGCGCCGCCGCGGCGTTCGACCTCGAGCGGCCCGAGCACGCGCAGGCCCGGCACCTCGCCGAGGCGCTCGAGCGCGTATTCGGTGAGCTCGCGCTCGTGCAGGCGCACTTGCTCCATTCCGAGCCCACCGAGGTAGTCGATCGCCGCGCCGAGGCCGACGCCCTCGGCGATCGGGGAGGTGCCGGCCTCGAACTTCCACGGCAGGTCGTTCCAGGTCGAGCTCTCGTAGCCGACGTAGGAGATCATGTCGCCGCCGCTGAGGAAGGGAGGCATCTCCTCGAGCAACTCGCGGCGCCCGTGGAGCACGCCGATCCCCGTCGGCCCGAGCGCCTTGTGCCCCGTCCACGCGTAGAAGTCGGCGCCGATCTCGTCGACGTCGACGGACATCTGCGGCACGGCCTGCGCACCGTCGACGAGCGTCACCGCGCCGGCGGCCCGCGCGCGCGTGCAGATCTCCCTCACCGGGTTGATCGTCCCGAGCACGTTCGAGATGTGAATGACGCCGACGAGCCTCACGCGCCCTTCGGCGAGCACGGCGTCGAGCTCGTCGAGCGACAGCTCTCCGTCTTCGGAGATCGACAGATAGCGCAGCGTCGCCCCGGTCTGCTGACAAGCGAGCTGCCAGGGCACGATGTTGGAGTGATGCTCCATCTCGGTGATGAGCACCTCGTCACCCGGCCCGAGCCGGGAGCGACCCCAGGAGTACGCCACGAGGTTGATCGCCTCGGTGATGTTCTTGGCGAAGATCGTCGTCGCGGCCTCACCTCCGCAGAAGGCGGCGACACGCTCCCGCGCCCCCTCGTAGAGGTCGGTGGCCTCCTGGGCGAGCCCGTAGACCCCGCGGTGGATGTTGGCGTTCGAGAGCCGGTAGTAGTCCGCGATCGCCTCGATCACCGCGTGCGGCTTCTGCGATGTGGAGGCCGAGTCGAGGTAGGCGATCGGACGGCCGTGGCGCTCGCGGCGCAGGATCGGGAAGTCGTCGCGGACCTCGACCGGGGAGGCGACGGGAGCGCGGCTTAGGGGAGTGGCCACGCGCTCAGCCCCGCTCGGCGATGAACTCGACGACCTGCTCCTCGGCGGCCTCGAGCTTGCCCGAGATCGTGCGCCGCACCAGCGCCTCGAGCGACGGGTCCTCGAGCGTCTGGACGACCTCCTCGAAGTAGCCCTCGACGAGGATGCGCACCGCCTCCGGGCGGGAGATCCCCCGGGTCATCATGTAGAAGATCGACTCGTCGTCGAGCTCGCCGACGGTGCCGCCGTGCGAGGCCGAGACGTTGTCGGTCTCGACGATCAGCGAGGGGATCGCGTCGCCCTTGGCCTTGGGCGAGAGCAGCATCGAGTGGGTCTGGAGGTAGGTGTGCGACTCCTGCGCGCCGCGAACGATCTGGATCAGGCCCTCGTAGGACGCCCGCGACTCGCCGGTCAGCGCTCCCTTCCACACGGTGTCGCCGTTGGTGTGGGGCTGCTCCTTGAGGTCGGTGGTGAACAGGTCGAGGTGCTCTGAGCCCTCGGTGAAGTAGATCCCCTTGTGGCGCATGTCCGAACCCGACTCGGCAGTGACGATGTCGAGCGTCTGCTTGGTCAGGTGCCCGCCGAGGTGGATCGGCGTCCACGCGCAGTGGGCGTCGCGGGCGATCTCGACGCGCTTGGTCGAGACGTCGTGGACCTCGCCCGAGCCCCAGTCCTGGAAGTGGGCGAGCCGGACCTGCGAGCCGGCGCGGCAGTAGAGCTCGAAGGCGCCCGAGTGCAGGGCCTGGCCGTCTAGGTCGGGGGCGAGGTCGTACTCGCGGATGCGGCACTCTGAGAGCTCGCCGACCACACCGAGCGTGTGTGCGTACTGCGCCACCCCCGGCTCGTCGATCAGGTAGACGATCTGGAGCGGCTTCTCGACCACGATCTCGGGCGGCACCCAGACGAACGCGCCTCCGGTCCAGAACGCCGCGGTCGCCGCGGGGAACTTGCCCTCGCCTTCCGACAGACGGCGCATGTACCACTGCTCCACGACCTCGGGCCGCTCCTCGACCGCCCGCTCGAGGGAGGAGAGGACGACGCCCTGCTCGGCGACCTCGGGGTCGAGCCAGGAGAGGACAGTGCTCGCCCCGCGCTGGACGATCAGGCCGCCGAGCTCGGAGCGGTCGTCGCCGAGCGCCTCGGTCACCACGGGGTGCAAATCGTCGACCGAGTCGACCGGCTCGTAGCGGCGTGGCTCGAGCTCGTCGAAGCGCAGGCGCTTGAGCGAGGTCGTCCAGAAGCCCGAGCGCCGCCAGGTCGGCACGGGCTCGCGCTCGTAGATCTCGAGCGCCGACCGACGGCGCTCCTCGAGGAAGCCGTGCGGCGAGGTGCTAGCCGGCACTCGCCGCCACCTCCGCGCGGATCCCCTCGTAGCCCTCGGCCTCGAGCTTGTCGGCGAGCTCGGGGCCGCCCTCGCGGACGATCCGCCCGTCGAGCATGATGTGCACGAATTCCGGCCGGATGTAGCTGAGGATGCGCGTGTAGTGGGTGATGATGAGCGCGCCGAGGTCGGGCCCGCGCAGCTGATTCACG
>JACCUC010000254.1 GCA_013812065.1 Thermoleophilaceae bacterium
GACAGGATCCCGGCCCCGGCCACGCGCAGCGGCCCGAGCGAGCGCGCCCAGCGCCGGTCGAACGCCAGGAGTCGCTGTTCTGAACCGAGTGCCGGGGCCGGCGCCGCCTGTGATCCGCGCGTGCGAAGATTGTGGCCGTGGTTAGCCCGTTCGCCTCGCTCGCCGCGACCTTCGTGGTCCTCGGTCTCGCCGGTTGCAGCACTGGCGTTGCGGAGGCCGACCGCGCGATCTTCGTCAACGCCTGCGCCGCCACCGCGGGGGCCACCGAGCCGGACTGCGGCTGTGCCTACGACGAGCTCAACCGCCGCGGCTCGGAGCGCCTGCTCGCGGACACGCTCGATGAGCTTCGCAACGGGCGTGTGCCCGCACGCGTGACCCGCGCCGTCGCGCGCTGCTCGACCCAGGGTTGACGGCGCGCTCGACGGCGGCCGCCCCGCACGCGGTCAGCGGGTGCGTTGCGCGCGAGCCTTCAAGCCGCTTGCGAACTGCTCGAACGAGGGCCCGAGGTCGGGCATCGAGCGCCAGATCAGCGGCAGGAGCGGGCCTGTGTACTCCTCGCGCATGTAGAACCGGGTCACGCCTGCCTCCTGCGGCGAGAGGCTGAACGTGCGCACGCCCTTGAAGAGGCCGAGGGGCATGCCGCCCTTCCAGGTCATCCTCTCGGGAGGCGCGAACTCGGTGACCCTGACCGGGAACGCACGACCGGGATTGGCCTCGGAGTGCAGCTTGATCTTCTCGCCCGGGGCGACCGTCCCCTCGATGCGCTCGACTCCCGAATCCCAGTGGGAGTAGCCGGAGGCGTCGGTGAGGATGGCCCAGATGGCAAAGGGATCCGCCTCGATCATGGCGCTCGCCTCGTACTCCTTCACGGATCTCCTTCGGTCGAGTGGGAGCCGGTCGAGGTCGGACCACCGTGGGGGTCGGTCGGGTAGGTAACCATTTTGCAACGGTAACAGGTATGCGACGATGACGAGATCCGCCTCGACGCCCTCTCCGGAGACCCCTTCGACGCCCTGGGTGACCACAACCGCCGAGCGATCGTCGAGATGCTCGGCTCCGGCGACCGATCCGTGCGGGAGCTGGCCGACGAGCTGCCGATCAGCCGCCCGGCCGTGTCGCGACACCTTCGCCTCCTGAAGGAGGCCGGGCTGGTCACCGACCGGGCGGAGGGCACCCGCCGGCTCTACCGGCTGCACGACAAGGGCATCGAGGCCGTGCGCGCCTACCTCGAGGAGGTCTGGGGCGATGCCGCCGCACGGTTTCGCCTCGTGGCGGAGAACAGCCCGCGGCGAGGGCAGGCGCCAGCGCGCTGATGGAGCCGCTCGAGCTCGAGTTCAGCGTCGGGTGCTCCGCCGAGCGGGCGTTCGAGCTGTGGGCGAGCGAGACGTCACTCTGGTGGCCTCGCAGCCATTCCGTCTCGGGCGCAGCCGGGCTCATGGTGATCTTCGAACCGCGTCCGGGCGGGCGGATCTACGAGCGCACGCCAGACGGCGTCGAGCACGACTGGGGCGAGGTCCTGGTCTGGGAGCCGCCGCACCGACTGGCCTATCTCTGGCACCTGAGGTTCGACCGCCGCGATGCCACCGAGGTCGAGATCAACTTCAGCGATGAGGACGGGGCGACCACCGTGAGCATCGTCCACCGCGGTTGGGAGCGACTGGGGGCGCTCGGCCCGGACAGACGCGAGCGCAACCGACGCGGATGGGCCGGAGTCATCGGCCATTACCAACGGGCCTGCGCCGAGCCGGCCGGGCCGAGCCCTCCGAGCCCGGGCGAACCTCTTCCTCGGCGCCGATAGCGACGAACTCGCCGGTCTGGACCTCGCGGGTGATCTCGGCCTCGATGTCCGCCTGCGCCGGCGGCGTCACCCCGCGCACGAGCGCCTCGCGACGCAGCTGGCGCTCGCGGAAGCGGCGGAACTTGAGGATCTCGAGGATGTAGACGAGGTAGACGCTCGTGCCCGCGGCGGCAAGCCCGGCCGCGGCCAGCACCCCGGTCCACGCCGGGTCGAAGTCGCCGCGGCCGTCGGAGTAGGGGACGAAGCGCAGCGCGAGCGCCAGGCCGGCGAGCGCCAGCGTCCAGCCGTACAGGTAGAGGACGGTGCGCCGCTGGGAGAAGCCGATGTTGGCGAACCGATGGTGGAAGTGCGACCGATCGCCGAGGTAGACGGGGCGGCGGTACTTGATCCGCTTGGCGACGACGAAGCCCGTGTCGAGGATCGGCACGGCGAGGATGACGAGCGGAAAGGCGAGCGCCACCACGGCCGCGGTCTTGAGCACGCCCTGGATGGCCACGCAGGCGAGCAGCAGTCCCAGCAGGCTCGAGCCCGAGTCGCCCATGAAGATGGACGCGGGGTGGAAGTTGTGCGGCAGGAAGCCGATCGCCGCACCGGCGGTGAGGCCGGCGAGGATTCCCGCGTCGACCCGGTCGAGGGAGAGCGCGATCGCCGCGAAGGTCACCGCGGCGATGACGCACACCCCGGCGGCGAGCCCGTCGACGCCGTCGGAGAAGTTGACGACGTTCATGACGGCGACGATCCCGACCAGGGTCAGCGCTCCCCCGAGGACGGGGCCGAAGTCGAGCGGGCCGAGCAGGGGGAGCGTCACGTTCTCGACGCGCACCTCCGACAGAACGGGCACCGCGGCGGCGAGCACCTGCCCGGCGAGCTTCGCCGCGGCCGGGAGGTCGAAGGTGTCGTCGAGCGCGCCGACCAGGGCAGCGACTCCGGCTCCGACCAGGATCCCCCGGGTTTCGACGTCCACGGGCAGGAACAGAAGCCCGGCGAGCAGCGCCCCGCCGAGGATCGCGAGCCCTCCCAGCCGCGGCATCGGCCGGTCGTGAAGACCTCGCTCCTTCGGCGCGTCGAGGGCGCCGACCCGGCGAGCGAGCGCCGCGGCGGCGGGCGTCGCAACGAGGGCCGCCGCCGCCGCCACCAGAAAGGCCCAGACGGCGTCGAGCTCGGTCATCGGTCGGCAGCGTATCCGTGCGGGCGGCGGCGCATGGGTGCTCCAGATCCCCGGTCTGTTCGGCGCCGGCCGTGATCGCTACGGGCCGCCGCTGCATCTCTTAACCTCTGCCCGCTCATGACCGTCCTCCTGCTCGCCCTGAGCTTCGCCCTCCTGCTGGGCGGGGCGGTCCTGTTCACCAACGCCGTCGAGTGGATGGGGTTGCGGCTGAACGTCGGTCACAGTGCGACCGGGAGCCTGCTGGCCGCGGTCGGCACCGCGCTCCCCGAGTCGACGATCCCGATCGTGGCGCTGCTCGGCGGCGCCGAGGGGTCCGAGGACGTGGCCATCGGCGCGATCATCGGAGCGCCGTTCATGCTCGCGACGGTCGCCATGCTGCTCGTCGCCCTCTCGACCTTGGGCTTTCGCCGGCGGCGGGCAAGCGGTCGGCGGCTGCGCACCCACGCCGGTCTCGTGCGCCGGGACCTCGGGTCGTTTCTCGGGCTCTTCGGCGTGGCGCTCCTGCTCGGGCTCGGTGCGCCGCGCTGGCTTCAGGTCGCCGGTGCGGTGTTCCTGCTAATCGCCTACGGGGTGTACGCCTGGCGGACCGTCGTCGGCGGGGGCGGCCCGGGAGAGGAGGAGGAGCTTCGCCCGCTCACCCTCGACCCGAGCCGCGACGACCCGCCGACCAACTGGCAGATCGCCCTGCAGGTCGTCGTCGGGTTGGGCCTGATCGTGGGCGGCTCGGAGCTCTTCGTGGAGGAGATCGTGGTGATCGCCGAGAGCCTCGGCATCGGGGCGCTCGCGCTCGCCCTGGTCATCGCCCCGCTCGCCACCGAGCTGCCCGAGAAGGCCAACAGCATCCTCTGGATCCGTCAGGGCAAGGACAGCCTCGCGGTCGGCAACATCACCGGCGCGATGGTCTTCCAGTCGACGATCCCGGTCTCGGTCGGGCTCTTCTTCACCGATTGGCGCCTCAACGGCTTCGCGGCCGTCGCGGCGGCCCTGGCGCTCGCGGGCGGAGCGATCGCACTCTGGACGCTGCGCCGCGGCGAGGTCCGGGCGCCCGCCGCGCTGGCGTGGGCGGCGCTCTTCTCGGCGTTCGTGATCTTCGTTGTCGTGGCCGGCTGAGGCGCAGCCTGCCGGCGAGCGCGCCTCGCCTACGCCACCGAAGCGATGAGCTCCGGATACAACGGGTAGCGTCCGGCCAGCGCCCGCGAGCGCTCGACCAGCTCGGTGCGCCGCTCCTCGCTCCAGGGCCCGCGCAGCGCGGCGGCGATCACCTGCCCGACCTCACGGAAGTCGTCGACGCCGAAGCCGCGCGTGGCGAGCGCCGGCGTCCCGATGCGCAAGCCCGAGGACACGGCCGGCGGGCGTGGATCGAACGGGACCGCGTTGCGGTTGACGGTGATGCCGACCTCGTCCAGCCGATCCTCGGCCTGCCGGCCGTCGAGCTCGGACTCCCGCAGGTCGACGAGCGCGAGGTGGACGTCGGTCCCGCCGGTGAGGACCTCGAGCCCTCCGGCACGCAGCTCCTCGGCGAGCGCCGCGGCGCCGGCGCGGGTCCGCCGCTGGCGCTCGCGGAAGGTCTCCGACGCGGCGATCCGCAGCGCCACCGCCTTGGCGGCGATGACGTGCATCAACGGCCCGCCCTGCTGGCCGGGGAAGACGGCGGAGTCGATCGTCTTGGCGTGCTCTTCGCGACAGAGGATCATCCCCCCGCGCGGCCCGGTGAGCGTCTTGTGCGTCGTCGTGGTGACCACGTCGGCGTAGGGGACGGGGCTCGGGTGCTCGCCGGCGGCGACGAGGCCTGCGAAGTGCGCCATGTCGACCATGAGCATTGCCCCGACCGAGTCGGCGATCTCGCGGAAGGCGGCGAAGTCGAGCCGGCGCGGATAGGCGGACCAGCCGGCGACGATGAGCTTCGGCCGCCGCTCGCGCGCGACTCGCTCGACCTCCTCCATGTCGAGGATCGAATCCTCGGCGCGCACCCCGTAGGTCGAGACCTCGTAGAGCCGTCCCGAGAAGTTGATCTTCATCCCGTGGGTCAGGTGGCCGCCGTGGTCGAGGCGCATGCCGAGGATCCCGTCGCCGGGACGGATCAGGGCGTGGTAGGCGGCGGCGTTCGCCTGGGCGCCTGCGTGCGGCTGGACGTTGGCGTGATCGGCTCCGAACAACGCGCGGGCGCGGTCGATCGCGAGCTGCTCGGCGACGTCGACGTACTCGCAGCCGCCGTAGTAGCGCCGGCCTGGGTAGCCCTCGGCGTACTTGTTGGTGAGCACGGAGCCCTGGCACTCGAGGATCGCCTCGGGCACGAAGTTCTCCGAGGCGATCATCTCGAGGGTCGCGTCCTGGCGGCGAGCCTCGTCCTCGAGCACCTGCGCGATCTCGGGGTCGACATCGGCGACGGGTCTCGAGAAGTGGTCGGGTCCCACCTCGCTCATTCGGCTCTCCCCTCGATGTCGGCGGTCTGATCGACACGCCGCCCGTGGCGCGCACCCTCGAAGTCGGTGCCGAAGGCGCGCACGATGAAGACCGGATCGGCGCGGCCGGATTCGACGACGATGCGCATCGAGGCCACCGTACCAGCGGCGACGGCGCGCCCCGCTTCACAGCAGCGCCGCGACCTGCGCGGCGGGAACGGCGCCCTCGCGCACCACCGAGAAACGCCCCTCCTCCTCGTAGTCTGTGAGGTCGACCACCGTCGACTGCGTGCCCGCGAGCTCGCCGCCGTCGAGCGCCTGGTCGACCCCGCGGCGGATGCGGTCATCGACGTCGTCGATCCGGCGCGCGTCGGGCCCGCCCGAGCGGTTGGCACTCGATTGCAATACCGGCCAGCGGGCGGCAGACAGGGGGGCGAGCGCGCGATCGAGCGCCGGAACCCGCAACCCGAGCCGCTCCGGCTCGGGGCCACAGGCAAGAGGGAACCGGCGGGCCGGGTTGGGTAGCAGCAGCGTCAGGCGCCCCGGGAGGAGGCGCTCGAGTGCCGCACGGGTCCGGACGCCGAGCTCGGGAAGCGCGGCGAGTGCGAGCTCGAGATCGAAGAACATGACCGCCGCGGGGCGATCGGGCGGTCGGCCCTTGAGCCGGTAGAGCCGGCGGACGCCCTCCTGGGAGTCGGGCTCGGTGGCGAGCCCGTAGACCGTGTCGGTCGGAAACAACGCCACGCCGCCGACCGCGACGCAGCGGCGGAAGGTCTCGACGTCACGCTCGGTCACGGCGCACGACCGAGGGTGACGTCCTCGCCTCCCCCCAGGCCGCCAAAGCTCTCGGCGCTACGCAGGAGCGCGCGCACCCTGGCCGCCTGAGCGGGCGCGTGCTCGAAGGCGAGGCGCGTGCCGTGCGGAGTCTCGCCGATCAGCGCACGGATGGCGTCGAGGCCGTCCTGCCCGCCCCCGATCACCGCTTCCACGGGTTCGTAGCGGACGATCTCCGGGACGAGCGCCCGCCATTCGTCCTCGGCGATGTACGGCAGGTTCGCCACCACAAGGTCGTAGACGCCGGCCGGCAGGCCGCGACCAAGCGAGATTTCGACGTCGAGCTCGAGTCTTGCGGCGTTGGCCCGGGCGACCACGACAGCGTCCTCCGAGACGTCGGAGGCACTCACGCCGAGATCCGGCCGCTCGTCCTTGAGCGCCAGGGCGACGGCGCCCGACCCCGTCCCCACGTCGTGCACCCGGCCGCCGACGGGAAGGACCCTGAGGGCGACCTCGACGAGCAGCTCGGTCTCCGGGCGGGGGATCAGCACGCGGCGGTCGACCGCGAGCTCGAGGTGGCGAAAGCCGCGCCGGCCGAGGATGTAGGCGACCGGCTCGCGCGCCACGCGCCGGCCGACCCGCTCGGCGACCCGGCCGGCGGCGACCGCCGACAGGGCGAGCTCGGGAGCCGCGAAGAGGGCGCTCGGATCCGCACCCAAAGCATCGGCTACGAGCAGCTCGGCATCGAGCCGCGGGGCCCCGCAGCCCGCCTCGCGCAGCCGCGCCTCGGCCTCGCGC
>JACCUC010000276.1 GCA_013812065.1 Thermoleophilaceae bacterium
CCGCGAGCTCGCGCCGCCGACGGCCACGGCCGCGGCCCCAAGGCCGAGGGCCGCCCGGCTACGAGCCGAGGCACGACGCTCCCAGATGACCTCGTAGACGCACTCCGAGGCGCCGCGCAGCGCGCAGGTCGGGTGCCGGATCTGGGCCGGGAGCCCGCCGAACATCGTGGGAATGCAGGAGAGCATCCCGGCGGTGTACTGGCAGTCGACCGGGTGATAGCCGACTCCTGCCACGTCCGAGTAGCGAAAGCGCGCCGAGTCGTCGCCGAGGTCGAGCAGCTCCAGGCGGTGGGCGCGCGTGAAGCGGCCGTTGACTCCAGGCAGCGAACCGTAGGCGAGCTTGGGGGTGCCAAAGGCGCGCAGCGCGATCTTGACGCCCGTGAGGTCCTGGAGCTCGATCGCCGCCTGGCCGATCCGCCAGGCCGGGTCCGTCTGGCCGAGGACCTCGCCGGCAGCCTCGAAGAGGGCGATCTTGGTTGCGAAGTCGAACCAGAACGTCGGATCGCGCAGCCGGTCCTCCTGGGCCGTGAGGCCGCAGCGACCCAGCACCGCCTCGACCCCCGGCCGCCCCGCCTCGCGCTCGACATAGCAGAGGATCAGCCGCGAGGTGAGCCCACTCGTGTGGGGATCGGGCCTGAGCAGCGGATTCGCCCACGCCGGCGCCGTCTCGGTCATCGTCGTTAAGTCGGCAGCCGGCGCCGTTCCTTGAGGTTTGGACGGAACGTTCGACATCGTATGATTGGAGTCATGTCGGATTTACGGTGTTTTGGGTAGCCCGTGGCGTGCCGGGCTCAAGGAGGCTACCCCTCGTGCCGAGACCGTCCCGGTGCCGGATGATCGTCGGATCGAATGGGGCCACGCGCTGACCGGAGCAGGAGTGCTCGTCCGGCGCGCGTGCGCGCCGGACGCTCTCGCGACCTTCGCGATACCGCCTCTTCGCCACGCTGGCCCCAAGTCTAGCCGGCCTCGGGCTCGCGTGGACACTCGCCGTTCCCGCCGTCGCCTTCGTGGCCGGACGGACCTTCGCCGTCGGGCTCGGGGCGCTCGGATGGATGGTCTTCCCGCCCGAGCATCGAACGCTCCTCGCGGAGCTCGCGGAGCTCGCGGCCAGCGCGCGGGAGCACGCGTGACCACCTGAGCCGGGCCTCGGGGCGTACGCGTCCGGGTGCCCGGGTATGGTCCGCCAAACACGGATCAAACGGGAACCAAACTGGGGACCCCACGGGAGGGGGACCACGATGAGGGACGCAGGCGATCGCTGCAGGGGCCGGCGTGTGGCCGGCGCGTCACTCGCGGCGCTCGCGGTGGGAGTCGCGCTGCGGTGACCCTTGGGTTGCTCCTCGAGCTCACGGCAGCGCTCGTCGTGCTGAGCGCGGCGGAGCTCGCACCGCGTGTCCGGCGCGCCGACTGGGGAGGATTCTGGGCCTGGTGGCGCCTCCAGACCCGGCCGCTCGGCAAGGGCATGGCGCTCGCCTCGGCCAGCGCCGCCTGGCCACCCGTGCGCCAGCTGCTCCGGCCCGACTACGTCTTCGTCGTCTATCCCGGAACCGAGGCGCACAAGCGACACTACTTCCCGCCGTGGATCGAGCGGACGCTGCGACCGGTCTTTCCGATTGGAGTGATCCGCTTTGGCCCCTACCGGGGAGTGACCGTAAGCGGCCTCGCCTCGGACGAGACGCTCGAGGGCGCGCCCGAGCGTCTCGAGGCCTTCCTGAGCGAGATCCACGGTCAGTTCCGAGGCGCCGAGGTGATCGCCCTCGGGGGCCGCCTCCCGAGCCTGGCCGTCAAGAGCGGCATCGGCCTCGCCCCGCCGTTCACCCACGGAGACCGCGGCACGGTCTGCGCCATGCTCTGGGCGACCCGGCAGCTTGCCCAGCGGCTCGGCAAGCCGACCGAAAAGGTCACGCTCGCCGTCGTGGGCGCAGCGGGTTTCATCGGGTCGCGGCTGATCGAGAGCCTGACCGAGGAGTTCGGTCAGGTCATCGCCGTCGATCCGCGCTACGCGGGGGCATCGAGCGAGGCGGGCAACGTGGTCTGCACCGCTCGCGCCGAGGACGTGGCCGATGCCGAGGCCGTGATGGTACTGAGCGCCCGCGGGTCGGACACGGCCCCGGTCGCTCGGCACCTGGCGCCGGGGACGGTCGTCGCCGACGACACGCACCCGGAGATTCCCGAAAAGATCCGCGAAGCCATGGCGGGACGCGGCGCGACCGTATTCAAGGCCACGGTCGCCGACGACCGGGTCCGCTTTGTGCCCCCGATCCCGGACTTTCGGTCGGGCGACATCCCGGGATGCCTGCTCGAGGCGCTGGTCGTCGTGCAGCGGGGGCAGGAGATCCTTGACTGCCAATCGGAGTTCAACCGCGCGGCGGACTCGCTCGGCTTCGGCGCCGGACTCACACCGCATCTGCGGCGGCGCGAGCGGACCCCCGGAGCGATCGATCAGTCGGGCGCCGGCGTGCTTCCCTACCCCGCCCTGGCCAAGAGGTAGGCGTGGTCGAAGCTGGCTAGCGACCGGCGGCGCATCAGGTTGGTGGGGCGCAACCGCGCCCATCCGGCTCTGTGCGCGACGACGCCCTAACGGTTCGGGTCGCTGGCGCTGATGTCGGCGAGCGCGGAGTCCGAGTCGCGCTCGACCGCGAGGTCGCCGAGGGTGAGGATGCCGACCGGCTGGCCGTCCTCGACCACCGGCAGCCGCCGGAGCGCGCGCTCGCGCATGAGCGCCACCGCGTCCTCCTCCGGGCGGTCGCTCTCGATCGCAGTCGGGTCGCGGCTCGCGATGTCGCCCACGATGGTAGTGGCCGGGTCCCGATCCTCGGCGACCAGGCGGATCGCGACATCGCGATCGGTGACGATCCCGTAGAGGGCGCCGCCGTCGAGCACCACGATCGCACCCAGGTCGCCGTCGCGCATCGCCCGCGCGGCGTCGCGGGCAGGTGCGCTCGCCTGGACGGTCTCGGGAGCGACGGTCATGATTTCGCTGACGATGCGCGCCATGTGGTGTCTCCTTGGTTACCTCGGCCGTTCCGTGGCCGGCTACCCGGGCCGGGCGTGCGCCTAACCCGCCGCGGGTCCGGCGGGCGTCCAGGCTCCCCGCGACGGCCAGGCGTCGGCGTTAGACTGACCGCCGAAAGGCGGGCGAAGTGTTGTGGTTGCACAGAAGCCTTCCAAGCTTCTAGGGCGGGTTCGATTCCCGTCGCCCGCTTTCGGGGCGTGGCGCAGTCTGGTAGCGCACTCGGCTGGGGGCCGAGCGGTCGCTGGTTCAAATCCAGTCGCCCCGACTACAGGTGCACTGGGCCGTGGCCCGCCACGGGAACCGCACGGCCGAGATACTCGTCGGACATGCGCCTGATCGTCGACGGGATGAACGTCATAGGATCGCGTCCCGACGGGTGGTGGCGGGACCGACGCGGGGCCATGGAGGCTCTCGTCGGGCGACTCGCGGCGCTGGCGCAGGTTGAGGGACAGCCGGTGACCGTCGTCTTCGACGGGCGGCCGTTCGAGTTGGAGTCGGGAGACGACGTCGACGTGGTGTTCGCCAGCCGACGGGGTCGGGACGCGGCCGACGACGACATCGTGGCGCTCGTGGAGGGAGCGGGAGAGGCCGCCGAGCTGCGCGTCGTCAGCTCCGACGAGGACCTCGCCGAACGGGTCCGCGCCCTGGGAGCCGAGGTCGTCGGGGCGGGCGCGTTTCGCCGGCGCCTCGACGCGCTCCCCGACCGGGACTAGTTTAGTTTGGCGGAGCTTCTCCGGCCGCCTCGCGTCGTCGCGCCGCCCGTTCGTCGATCCACTCTCCCGCCGAGCCGACAGCGTATGCGACGCGGTGAGCGGCGCGGCCGACCGGCGATTGGTCGAGCGGCTCGACCGCCGCATCGGGATCGGCGGCCAGGGCGACGGCCGCGTCGCGGGCGGCCCGCTCGATCGGCTCGAGCTCGCCCTCCCAGCGCCGGCAGAACTGAGTGCGAGGCTCGGACCCCCGGCTCTCGCCGACGGCGCCCAGGTAGAGGACCAGCGTCCGCACGTGCTGGACCTCGGCCACCGCCAGGCGCAGCGCCTGGTTTCGCTCGAAGAAGCGGTCGGTGACGACGTTCTGAAGGTCGGCGAAGCCCGCGCCGAGTCCGATCGCCGCCGGGCGGCCGTACAGGTCGTGCTGGGGAGTCACCTCGGCGAGCTCGGCGAGCAGGCGTCGCGCCGCGGCGACGCCGTCCTCGAGCGCCCGCACCGCGGTCGGGTCGTCGATCCGCTCGCTCAGCCGCGACCAGTGACGCGAGAGCGCCCGCGAGGTCACGTAGAGCTCGCGGTAGCCGCGGTTCTCGGTGGGATGGAGGGATACGGTGTCGTTCACGCGAACGGCTCTCCTACCCGCCACAGCGGCGATCTACCCTTGCGCGGCCCGTGCCGTCCGTCTCTCGACGATCCCGCCGCTCCGTCCTCACCCGCCGGCGCTTCCTCGCCGCCTCGAGCGCCGCTGCACTCGCGGCCGGCGCGGGACCGGGGTTTTCCGCCTGCGGTGGACTCGGAGGCGGTGGCGGCCAGGGTCGCGTGGCGATCGTCGGCGCCGGCCTCGCCGGCCTCGTGGCCGCCTACGAGCTCGAGGGCGACGGCTTCGAGGTCGTCCTGCTCGAGGCCCGCGAGCGGTCGGGAGGGCGCGTCCGGAGCATCCGCGACCCGTTCTTCGCCGATCAGGTCGCCGAGCTCGGCGGCGAGTACATCGACCGGTCGCATCGGGTCATGCTCTTCTACCTGCGGCGGTTCGAAATCGACCTCGACGACTTGCGCGGCCTCGGCCGGGGGCTCCAGGCAGCGATCCACCTGGACGGTCAGCGCCGTCGGTATCCGGAGGTCGTCACGCCGGAGATCCAGGTCGACCTCGACCGCTTCGACGCGGCGGTCGAGACCCTGGCCCGGCCGCTCGACCCCGAGGACCCACCGGCGCGCGGCGGCGCTGCGCTCGACGAGCGCTCGGTCGGCGACCTGCTGGACGAGCTCGCCCTCGAGCCGACCGCCCGCGAGCTCGTCGACCGCCAGCTCCGCGACGAGTACACGGTCGAGGCCGACCGGCTCTCGCTGCTCTTCCACGCCGCCCTGACCAAGCTCTACGCCGGCGCCGACGACTCGGCCAACGAGGCCTTCCGGATCGACGGGGGCAACGACAAGCTGCTCGCCGCGCTGATCGAGGAGATCGACGCGAAGGTCGACGTCGATGCCCCGGTGACAGCCATCGAGCGCCGCTCGGACGGAGTGCTCGTCTCGGTCGACGGCGAACGCGACGTCGAGGCCGAGTTCTGCATCGTCACCGCGCCTCTCCCGCTCGTGGCCGAGATCGACTTCAAGCCCGCGCTGCCGCGGACCCTGCGGACCGCCGCCTCGGAGCTCCAGTACGGCGTGGCGACCAAGACCCCCCTCCAGTATCGCCGCCGCTTCTGGGTCAACGAGGGCCTCGACGGCGACGCGCTGACCGACCTCTCGATCGGGACAACCTGGGAGGCCACGAGCGCCCAGACCGGCCGTCCGGGCATCCTCATGTCCTACGCCTCGGGAGCCGACGGCATGCAGCTCGCGCGGCTCTCCGACAGCGAGCGGATCGCCCGGGTGGCGAACGAGATCGAGGAGGTCTTTCCCGAGGCCGAGGACCGGATCGAGTCCGGGGCGACGGTGGCCTGGTCGAAGGAGGAGTACGCGCGCGGCGCCTACGCCGCCTACGCGCCTGAGCAGGTGACCCGCTTCTGGCGCGCGCTGCGGCGGCCGGTCGGGCCGATCTACCTGGCCGGCGACCACGTCGACGCCTACACGGGATACATGGAGGGCGCGGTGCGCAGCGGCCGGCGCGTGGCGCGGGCGATCGCGCGCCGGGCGAGCTAACCCGTCCGAAGCTCCCCAAGCGCGGCGACGAAGGTCTCCTCGAGCTCGGCGAGGTCGCGCCGAGCACCATCGGCACACTCGCGAGCTCGCGACCGGGCCGCCGGCGTCAGGCAGAAGTCGAAGGCCTCACCGAGCGCCTCGTCGGTCAACGACGCCGCTGACAGCACCGCCGGCCAGCCGAGCGCCTCGGCCTGACGGCTGACCTTCGCCGTCCCAGCGATCGGGTCGATCGCCACCGCGGGAACTCCCTGGCGCAGGGCGAGCACGAGGCCGTGGAGGCGGGTCGTGACCACGACGTCGGCGCGCGCGATCAGCGCGGCGACCTCTGCGGCACTGCGCACCCGGTCGGCGTCGAGGAGGTCGGTGTCGGTGTGGAAGAGCGCCGTCGGGCGCAGGTCGGGCAGCCGGGCGATCGCCTCGGCGGCGGCCCCGTGAAGTCCGTCGGGGTACTCGCCCTGAGGGTGTGCGAGCAGGACCGCGGTGACCGTCAGCGCAGGCGCGGGCTCGGCGATGAACGACAGGTCGGGTCGGGCGCGCTCGTTCGCTCCGCCGTCGCGCTCGAAGAGCAGATCGAAAGGGTTCCAGGTTCCCTCGCCTGCGAGCATGGTCAGGTCCACGCCCACGAGCGGGCGGTCGCCGAAGCGCTCGACGAGCTCCTCGAGCAGTGGCCGGCGCCCGAAGGGCCCGCACACGAAGATCACCCGGTCGTAGTCGGCGGGGTCTGCCGCGCGCCAGTCGACACCTCCGCCGACGAGCGGCGCGTTGGCCACCTCGTAGGCGATCCGCGCCCGGTCGAGCCACCCGCAGAGGACGTCGCGGGCGAGTAGGTCGCCGACGGTGGCCACCACCTCGTCGAAGCTGAACCAGCCCGCGACGAGGCTCTTCACCCCGGCCTCAAGCCACGGCGGCGAGTCCGGGGGAGGGGAGGCTTCCCAGGAAGTCGGCGATCGCCGCGTGGAAGCGCGCCGGGCGCTCGACCTGCGGCGTATGACCGCAACCGAGCTCGACGTGACGGGCTGCCGGGACGTGGGAGCGCACGTGGCGCGCGAAGCCGATCGGTACGACCTCGTCGCGGCGGCCCCACACGAACAGCGACTCGGGGCCGAGGTCGTCGAGCCGCGACCAGAATCGCTCGGGCTCCTCGAGGTAGATCTGGCGCGCGGCGGCGTAGAAGGCGACGCGGCCGCGCGCCGTCAGAAACGTGCGCAGGAACTCGTCGAAGGCCGCCTGCACCAAGGGCGTCTCGGCCTCGGGGACGAGCCGGCGCAGCACGCCTTCGACGATCGGGCGCGGCGCGGCCTGGAGCAGGCCGATTTCCGGCCGCACGAGGCGCAGGTAGCGCGCCCAGGGGCGCTCGCACAGCCACGCGAGCGAAGGGGCGGCGAGAACAAGGCCCTCGATGCGCTCCGGGTGCTCGAATGCGACCTCGAGCGCCGCCCGACCGCCCAGGCTGTGGCCCAGCAGATGGACTCGGTCGAGGTCGAGCGCGTCGAGCAGCGAGACGACCGAGTCGGCGAAGAACGCGGGATCGTAGGGAGCGCCCAGCGGCTTGCCGGACTCACCGAAGCCGGGTAGGTCGACGGCGATCGTGCGGTAGCGGCCAGACAGCGCCGCAACGGTGGGGAGGAACGAGGCCTTCGTGCCGCCGAGCCCGTGCAGCATGACGAGCGGGGCACCGGTGCCGGCCTCGAGCAAGGAGAACCGCCGCCCGCGCGTACGCACGGTTTCGAAGCGCAGGCGGCCGGGCTCGGTGGAGCCGCTCGTCGCCGCCAGGAACGCGACGCACAGGTGGAGGTTGCGGCGCAGGACCAGGTCGCCGCGGGCGTGGGCGTCGAGGGCGCTGGAGAGGTCACGCTCGATCGCCGCCCACGTGGCGCCGTCGGCTCTCAGCTCGGCGTCGGGCTCGCCGTGGGGCGGCTCGAGTCGCAGGCCTCGCCGGCCGTCTTCGAAGATCGCGTCCCAGGCGGGCTCTCCGGCTACGGCGAGACGCAGCCGGGCTCGGCCGGCGGGCGCGTCGAAGACCGAAGGATCGAAGCGCTCGGCCAGGCTGCGAAGCGCGGCGGACGGTCGCACGGCCGGGAGGTTACCCGCCGCCGCGGTCCCTCAAGCGCCCCCGCGGTCTACCCGTGTCAGCCGTCGCGCCTGCGGACGCCAAACAGCCCCACGGCGGGTCGAGCGGCGCCTATTCTGCTCGGGTTCCGGCCCGCGTCCATGCCCCGGTCCGGCTTGCCCACCATGACGGTCTACACGATCGGACACTCGACGCACTCGCTGGAGCGCCTCGTCGAGCTCCTGTCCGAGCGCGGGGTCTCCGGGCTGGTTGACGTACGCACGGCGCCGCGCTCACGGCGCACGCCGCAGTTCAACCGCGAGGCGCTCCGTTCCGAGCTCCCGAATGCGAGCATCGAGTACCTGCACGTGCCCGAGCTCGGCGGCTGGCGCTCGCCGCGATCGGACTCGGAGGAGAACGCCGGGTGGCGCCATCGCTCCTTCCGCGGCTACGCCGACCACATGAGCTCGGAGGAGTTCGCGACCGGGTTGGCGAGGCTGAGCGAGGTGGCCGGCGAGCGGCCGACCGCTTGCATGTGCGCGGAGGCGCCGTGGTGGCGCTGCCACCGTCGGCTCATCGCCGACGCGCTCGTGGCACGGGGGTGGGACGTGTGTCACATCGGTCCGGAGGGCCGGGTGGCACGGCACGAGCTGACGGAGTTCGCGCTGGTCGGGGAAGGTGGCCGGGTGACGTATCGGAGTGGCGAAGCAGCTCGGGCTCGAGTCAGGCGATGGCACCACGTGACCGGGTGACTCTCCAGGCCCATTGACAAGTGGTCTGCCGATCGGCAGAGTCACGCGCCATGGCACCGCCCCTACCTTGGGTCCGGCTACAGGAGCCGGCATCGGACCGGCAGTACCTCGTCCTCGCCTCTTACTTGCGCCTCAAGCGGCTTGGCCAATTGCCCCGGTTCATGCGCTACACACAGGCGATACGCGGACAGCTTAAGGGCACAGAGGGTGCGATCGGCTATTCGCTCCGCGCGAAGGTCCTGCGTCGGGACTTCTGGACGTTGTCGGTCTGGGAGAGCGAGGAAGCGCTGCGCGAGTTCGTGCGAGCCGAGCCGCACGGAGGCGTGATGCGATCGCTCGTGCCCCACATGGGGCCGACCAAGTTCGTGCGGTGGAAGGCTCAGGGCTCCCAGGTTCCACCCTCTTGGGGCGAGGCGGATCGCCGCATGTCCGCTGAGGAGGGTGAGAAGGTCTCCGGCCGCGGGGCGCGCCGATCGAGCTGAGCCGTCGGGCTGGGCGGGCGAAGCGCCGAGCCACCCCGACTTGGCGTTGATGCGGGCGAGAGGAATCGAACCTCCACGCTCCGAAGAGCACACGGTCCTGAGCCGTGCCCGTCTACCTGGTTCCGGCACGCCCGCGCGGGAAGCCTAAGTTTAGCTTGCGGGTTCCTCTGGGTCGGCGAGCGCCGTCTAATCCGCGACTCCGTGCGGCTCCACCCGCTCCCCCCGTCGCACCGGCGTGCCGAACACCTTGTCCCAGTAGGGAGCGCTGATCCCGAACCCGCGCTCGTGGTCCTGGAAGTGGTGGCGCATGTGCAGCTCGCGCAGCCAGCGGCCGGCGCGCGTGCGCGGGCGACCGTGGTGCAGGTAGTAGTGCGTCATGTCGTAGAGCAGGTAGCCGACGAGAAAGCCCGCGCCGAAGGCAAAGGCGGTGGGCAGACCCAGAACGAGCCAGAAGGCCACGAGGAAGAGCGAGGATCCGGGGATGCTCACCGAAGGCGGCATGACGAGCCGCAGCGGGTCGTTGGGGTGGTCGTGGTGGACGCCGTGGACGATCCAATGGAACCGCGCCCCGAGCCCCTCCTCGGGCTCGAAGTGGAAGATCGCCCGGTGGATCCAGTACTCGCTCAGCGTCCAGACGAGATAGCCCCCGGCGACCCAGGCGAGCGCCGGCAGGGTCGCCATGCGACCGAGTGCGAGCACCGACAGGACGACGATCGCCGGCACGAAGATGATCACCGGGACGACCGGATGGATGCGCGAGAGGCGATCCATCCAGTCCCGCTCGAACATCCTCGGCGAGGCGCGGAGGACATCGGTCCGTCGCATGCGGGCGATTTTAGCCTCCGCACGGGCGCGCCGTCCTGCCGCGACGAGACCCGCGGAGCCGTACCATCGTCCAAGCGCTCGCCGGCCAGCCGCGAGCCGAAGCCATGGCCCATCGACCCGACCGGCATCTCCTCCTCACCGAGCTCCTGCGAGAGGCTCCGGAGGAGTGCCGCCCGGTGGCCGAGCTCTTTCGCCACAGCGCACGGCGGTCGCCCGTCGAGCGGGCGCTCGGCGCAGCCGGCGGCCCCTTCTTCGTCTTCTGCGAGCACCTCGGTCTGGAGATCTTCGACGCCGACCTCGACGTCCGCTACGACGAAGTCGTACCACTCGACGAGGAGGACGAGGCGCTGCTGCGGCTGGCACTGCTCGCCCATCAGGAGCACCCGGAGGCGATCGAGGACTACGCCGCACGGCTGTGCTGGGCGAGCGATGGCCGCGGCCCGGCCGGGGCCGCACAGGCCTGAAGCGGCCCGCGACTCTTCTCCCGTTCGAACACGCCGAGAAATTCTCCGCGCGTGGGAGGAGGCGCCGGGGGGGCGGCGAAGAGCCCCACCGTGGACAGCCTGGTCCTCATCGAGCGCCTCGACGAGCTCATGGCCGAGGCCAAGCCGATCCCGTTCACACGCGAGGCTCGGGTCGAGCGCGACGAGGTCTACAGGATCCTCGATCAGCTGCGCACGACTCTCCCGGTCGAGTTCGAACGGGTGCGCTGGATGGGTCGCGAGAGCGAGCAGGAAGACGGGGTCGAGACCCGGCTCAAGGAGATCACGAGCGCGCTGGCCGAGCTGCGTCAGGCCCAGGACGTGCAGACCAAGCGCCCGAGCACCCCGCCGCTCACCGTTGCCGCCGCCGAGCAGGTGCGTGATGTCATCGAGGCCGCCGAGCGGACGGCTACGGCCGTCGAGCGCGACGCGAACGCCGAGGCGCAGCGCCTGCGGACAGAGGCCGACGCTCACCTGCGCCGGGCTAAGGAGGAGGCTGAGCGCCACCTGCGCGAGACGCGCGAGCGCGCCGCCGAGGAGGCCGCCGCCTACCTGAGTCGCGTCGAGGAGGCGACGAAGAAGATGCTCGAGCGCGCCAACAGCGCGGGCACCGAGATCAACGGGATGCTCGCGAACCTCCGCGGGAGCGGCGGCTCGGTGATCGAGGATCTCGAGGCGATAATGGCCGGGTTGACGAAGATCGAGGTGCGGCGGTCCGAGGCGACGGCCCCGGCCAAGGCCGCGGCATCGCCGAGCCGCCAGGCGCCGGCTCCGGCGCCGGCTGCCGTCACTCAGGCCGCGACGGCTGTGGT
>JACCUC010000279.1 GCA_013812065.1 Thermoleophilaceae bacterium
CGACCGTCCTGCTCGCGGGCGCGGTCGCGGCCGTGGTGCTCGTGGTGCTCGCGAGCCGCACCGAGCAGGGCACGAGGGGCGGAGCCGACCGCGGCGGGGGCCGCGGTGGGCCGACCCCGGTCACCCTCCTCGCGGTCAACGACTACGACCCGGCGGGCGACGATCGCGAGCATCCCGACGAGGCGGCTCAGGCCATCGACGACAACCGCACCACGTTCTGGAGCACTGAGGGCTACAACGGCGACCTCGGCAAGGCGGGCGTGGGTCTGTACGTCGACGCGGGCCGTCCGGTGGCCGCCCGGCGGTTGTCCCTGGTCAGCCCCGAGCCCGGCTTCGAAGCCGTGATCTACGCCGCTGACGACGTCCCGCGCGAGATCCGTGGCTGGACGCGCGTCGCCGGCCCGATCGAGGTCGGCGAGACCGCGCGGATCCGGCTCGACCCCGCCGAGCCGAAGCATCGCAACTACCTCGTGTGGATCACCCGGCTGGCGCCCGGACAACGGCGCGCGGCGATCTCGGAGATCAGCCTGCTGCGGTAGCGGGCGGGCGCCCGGCCGCGGCTCAGAACCGGTACGTCCGCTCTTGCGCGTAACGCTCGAGCGCCAGCCCCACCAGCCGATCGACGAGCTCAGGATAGGGGACGCCCGAGGCCTCGAACAGCTTGGCGAAGACGCTCGTGGCGGTGAATCCCGGCATGGTGTTGAGCTCGTTGACGAGCACCTGTCCGTCGCCGGCGACGAAAAAATCGGCCCGGGCCAGGCCGGCGCCGCCCACCCGCCGGTATACCTCGACGGCCAGCGAGCGCACGCGCTCCCGCGTCTGGGGCGCGACCCGAGCCGGGACGACGAGCTCCATGCCGCCCGCCCGATACTTCGCCTCGTAGTCGTACCAGTCGGCGTGCACGACGATCTCGCCGGGCTCCGAGGCGACCGGCTCGGCATTGCCCACCACCGAGCACTCGATCTCGAGGCCGTGAGCCATGGCCTCGACGATCACGAGCGGATCGTGCTCGAAGGCGGCGGCTAGCGCGGGCTCGAGCTCGTCGGGCGCCGCGACCTTCGCGATCCCAACCGACGAGCCGAGGCGCGCGGGCTTGACGAACACCGGCAGCCCGAGCCGCTCGAGCGGCTTCGGATCGTCGCCGGCCCGCAGTGCCGCGTAGTCGACCTGCGGCAGATCCGCGGCGCGCATCAGGTCCTTGAACACCACCTTGTCCATGCACAGCGCCGAGGTGAGCACGCCCGCGCCGACGTAGGGGACGTCGGCGATCTCGAGCAGGCCCTGCACGGTGCCGTCCTCGCCGAAGGGGCCGTGCAGCACCGGAAAGACGACCTCGGCGTGGAGCAGCCCACCGCCGGGCTCGACGGTCACCGCAGCTCCGCCCGAGCGCCAGCGCCCGTCGCGGGCCACCTCGACAGCAACCGGCTCGTGACCGGCCCTGGCCAGGCCTTCGCGTACCGCCTCGCCCGAGGCGAGGGAGATCTCGTGCTCGCTCGAGCGGCCGCCGGCGAGGACGGCGACCCTCACCGCGGGACGCGACGCCTCAAGGTGGCCCCGGCGTGTCCGGGCCACCTGGATCGTCCTCGCGCGCCTGCCCGATGACGATCCTCACCGTCGAGCCCTCGCGCCGGTCGCCCCCCGCGCCGGGCGCCTGGTCGAGGACGATCCCGTCGTCGTCCTCGTCGCTGATGGTGCGCGTCGTCGAGGACACGCGGAAGCCGGCGCCGCGCAGGCGGCGCGCCGCCGCTCCGGCCGATAGGCCGACGACGCCTGGGACGGTCACCGTCTGCTCGGGCTCGTCGGAATCGCGGCTTACTTCGGAGGGACCGGTGGGGGCCTCCTCCGCGTCGGGCTCCGGCGGCTCCTCCGGCTGGGAGACGGAGATGGTCACCGTGGCGCCCTCCTCGACGGTCGTCCCGCCGTCGGGTGTCTGGCCGAGCACCTCGCCCTTGGGCTCGTCCGAGCGGGCCCGCTCCACGCTCACCCCGAGGCCCCTGCCCTCGAGCGCGGCCTCGGCCGACGAGCGCGTCAGCCCGACCACGTCGGGCACGTCGACCTGGCGCGGGCCGGAGCTGATCAACAGGCGCACACGCCCGCCGACGGCGACCTCGGTCCCGGCCGGCGGGCGTGTGCCGATGGCCCGCCCGCGCAAGACCTCGGACGAGGGCCGCTCCTCGGTCTCGACGCGAAAGCGGGCCTCGCTGAGCTCGCGCACCGCCGCGCGCTCGGTCTCACCCTTCACCTCGGGGATCGTCCGCTCGGTGGGGCCGGTCGATGCGACGAGGGTGACGGTGGCGCCCTCCTTGATCTCGCGACCGGGATCGGGGCGCTGGGTGAGGACCCGTCCCCGCGGCGCGGGATCGGCGCGCAGCTCGACCTTGGTTTCGAAGCCGGCCTGCTTGAGCACCGCGCGCGCCTGCTCGACGTCCTGTCCGACGAGCCGCGGAACGCGCACGTCGCTCGCGAAGAGGAGGGCGGCCAACAGGACGCCGAGGCCGGCGAGGGCAAGGAGCAGGAGCGCGAGCCACGGCCAGCGCCGGCGCCGGCGCGCCTCCTCCGCGGCCTGCACCTCCGCGTCGGTCAGCGGCACTACGGCGCCGGCGGGCAGCACCGTGCCCCGGCCCTCCTCACCCCTGACGATCCGCTCTCGAGCCGCGGCGAGGTCGGCGGCGAGATCGCCCGCCGTCGGGTAGCGCTCGGCCGGGTCCTTGACGAGCGCGCGCGCGATCACGGCCTCGAGGGCAGGATGCACGTCGGGTCGGAACATCGACAACGGGGGTGGTGCCTCGGTCAGGTGCTTGAGCGCGATCGACACCGCGCTGTCGGCCTCGAACGGAACCCGCCCGGCGAGCATCTCGTAGAGCACGATCCCGATCGAGTAGACGTCGGAGGCCGCCGTCACGGCGTGACCCTCGGCCTGCTCGGGCGAGAGGTACTGGGCGGTGCCCATGATCGAGCCGGTCTCGGTCATCTCCGAGGCTCCGGCCCGGGCGATGCCGAAGTCGGTCACCTTGAGCTCGTCGTCGGGGCTCACGATCACGTTGTGGGGCTTGAGGTCGCGATGGATCACGCCGTTCTCGTGCGCGAAGCCCGCCGCCTCGACGATCTGGAGACCGAGCCCGACCACCCGCTCCTGATCGAGCGGGGCCTCGGCGACGATCAGGTCCTTGAGCGTGCGCCCCTCGAGGCGCTCCATGGCGATGTAGTAGGTGCCGTCGTGCTCGCCCCGGTCGAACACGCCGACCACGTGCGGGTGCTGGAGGCGCGCGGCGGCCGAGGCCTCGCGGCGGAAGCGCTCGACGAACTGGTCGTCGCGGGAGAAGCGGCGGTGCAGCAGCTTGAGCGCGACGTCGCGGCCGAGGTGGACGTCCTCGGCCTCGTAGACGTCGGCCATCCCCCCGGAGCCGATTCGATCGCGAACCCGGTAGCGCCCGTCGACCAGCGTGTTCTCGACGACGTCGGCGATCTCAGAACCCCCCGGACGCGGCCGGTCCCGAGCTGCCGCGACCCTTGGCGTCGAGGACGACCTCGAGCACCCTGCGGGCGATCGGCGCGGCGACCTCGCCGCCCGTGCCGGACGCCTGCTCGACGGTCACCGCTAGGGCGATCTTCGGATTCCCGACCGGAGCGAACGCGATGAACCACGCCTGGTTGACCCCCGCACCGCGCTCGGCGGTGCCGGTCTTGCCCGCCACGCGCACACCCCGAAGCTGAGCGGCGGTTCCCGAGCCCTCCTCGACCACGCTGCTCATCATCCCGGTGAGGTCGCGCGCGGCGCTCGCGTCGATCACCCGGCGCACGCGGTCGGGGCGAATCCGCTCGGTCACCCGTCCGTCCGGTGAGATCGCGCGTTCCCCGAACACGGGCTGCATGAGCGCACCGCCGTTGGCGACCGTGGCCGCGACCATGGCCATCTGCAGCGGGGTCACCTGGAGGCGCTCCTGGCCGATCGCGACGCGGCCGATGTCGATCGGATCGTCTTCGTCGAGCAGTTCGTCCTCATCGAAGATGCCACTCGCCGCTAGCTGGTTGCGCGGATAGTCGAGGGGCGGCTCCGCGCCGAAGCCAAAGCGCCGCATGTAGCGCAGCATCGTCGAGTCACCCAGGTCCTCGCCGACCTCCGCCCACACGGTGTTGATCGACTTGGTCAGCGCCTCGGTAAGCGTGACCTGGCCGAACTCCGCACCCTCGAAGTTCTGCAGCGGCACAGCCGAGATCGGCTTGCTGTTCTTGCCGGAGACCGTCGTCTGGGGGCTGAACCGCCCGCTGTCGAGCGCCGCGGCGGCGGTCACCACCTTGAACGTCGATCCGGGCGGGTAGCGGGCCTGGGTGGCGCGGTTGAAGAGTGGCGAGTCCTCATCGGCGTTCAATTCGTTGAAACGCTCGCGAACGGCGTTCGGATCGAAGTCCGGCACGCTGGCCATGGCGCGGATGCGCCCCGTGTCGGGCTCGATGGCCACCACCGAGCCCCGCCGGCCACCGAGCCCCTCGAGCGCCGCGCGCTGCGCCTTGGGGTCAAGCGTGGTGCGCAGGCTGTCGCCCTCCTGGGCGCCGCTCAGCTCGTCGATCAGCGATGCGAACTCGTTGCCCGACCCGGTGAGGATGTCATTGCGCGACTGCTCGAGGCCCGCGCGCCCGCGGTCGATGAACGAGTAGCCGATCGCGTGCGAGAAGAGCGAGGCGGTCGGGTAGCGGCGCACGAAGCGGCGGGTCTGGCGGTTGCCGAGCTGCTCGTTCTTGGCCACGACCGTGCCGTCGCGGGCGTAGATCAGCCCGCGCGGGACGCGCTGCTGCTCGAGCAGCGGGCGGCGGTTGGCGGTCTCGTCCTCGAGGCTCTCGGCTTCGAACACCGACCACCGCGAGGTGAAGCCCACCAGCAGCGCGAACAGCAACGTGAACAGCCCGAACAGATGCACGATCGGGCGGTTCACACCACGCCTCCCCGGTCCTCGGCCGTGTCGCGCCGCGCGTCGTGGGAGACGATCAGGAGCAGCGCGAGGAGAACCAGGTTGGCCACGATCGAGCTGCCACCGTAGGAGACGAACGGCAGCGTGACGCCGGTCAGCGGGATCACCCGTGTGACGCCGCCGACGATCACGAACACCTGCATGGCGAAGACCGCGGTCAGCCCGGCGGCTAGCAGCTTCGAGAAGCCGTCGCGGGCGAGCAGCGCGACCTTGAAGCCCCGCGCGGTGAACAGGAGGTAGATCATCACCACGGCCGTCGCTCCGAAGAGCCCGAGCTCGTTGACGATCAGGGCGTAGATCAGGTCGGTGTCGGCCGCGGGCAGGATCAGGCCTCCACCCGGCAGCTCGAGCAGCGCCCGCCCGAATCCCGTGCCGAACAGACCCCCGTCGGCCTGGGCGAACATGCTCTGGGCGACCTGGTAGCCCTCGTCCTCGACGACCTGGGGGCGGAGGGGGTCGAGCCAGACAGAGACCCGGTCCTGCACGTGGCCGACGGTGTTGGCGAAGAACACCGCCCCGGCGGCGAACATCCCCGCGCCCGCGGCGACGAGCGAAAGCCGCGAGGTGGCGACATAGAGCAGAGCCAGGAACCCGCCGAAGAACATGAGCGAGGAGCCGAGGTCGCGGATGAAGACGAGTAGCAGCATCGCCGCGCCCCATACGACGAGCAGCGGGCCGAAGTGCTTCAGGCTCAGGCGCGGCACCCGCCCCCTCACGAGCACGTCGCGCGTCTCGCCGAGATAGCTCGCCAGGAAGACGATGATCCCGATCTTCGCCAGCTCGGCGGGCTGGAACTGGACCGGGCCGACCTGGATGGCCAGAAACGCGCCGTTCACCCGGTCGCCGATCCCGGGCACGCGCGGCAGGAAGAGCAGCGCGATGCTCGCCGCGGCGATCGTGTAGCGGTAGCGCTCGAGCGCGCGGTGGTCGCGCAGGAGCAGCACGGTTGCGCAGAAGAAGACGAGCCCGATGACGAACCACTGCGCCTGCTGGCGCGCGAGCTCCTCGTCGATCCGGTAGATCATCACCATGCCGAAGGCCGCGAGCAGGGCGGCGAGCGGGAAGAGGTAGGGGTCGGCCTGCGGGAGGCGGACGCGGATGAAGAAGTGCGCGAACACGCACAGGC
>JACCUC010000294.1 GCA_013812065.1 Thermoleophilaceae bacterium
TCCGCTCGACGCGGTGCCAGCCCTGCCCCTCGTGCTCCTGCTCGTCGCGACGCTCGCCGGAGACGGTGAGGACGTTCTCGTTGATCTCGATCGAGACGTTCTCCTCGCCCATGCCGGGTAGGTCGGCGCGGAGCAGGTAGTGGTCCTCGGCCTCGACGAAGTCCATCGCCGGAGTCCAGCGCTGGGAGCGCCCCGCCTCAGGGGCGAGCAGCGTGTTGAACAGGCGGTTGACCTCCGCGCTGAAGGGGGGTCAAGAACGACATCTGTCTTCACCTCCTTGGGAGTTTGTCGAGCTTGCCCAAGGGAGCATAAAACCTAAGCGTAAAAGTGTCAAGTCTTCTTAGTGGTCACTCCACCAGCGACTTCCCGGTCATCGCCGGCGGCTGCTCGATGCCGAGCAGCTCGAGCACGGTCGGGGCCACGTCGGCGAGCGCCCCGCCCGAGCGCAACTGCCCGACCGCGGCGGTGACCACGAGCGGCACCCGATTGAGCGAATGCGCGGTGTTCGTGCTGCCGTCGGGCTCGAGCATGTTGTCGGCGTTGCCGTGGTCGGCGGTGACCACGCAGGCGCCCCCGGTCTCGTGCACCGCGGCGACGGCGCGTCCCAGGGAGCGATCCACAGCCTCCACCGCCGCCACCGCGGCCTCGATCATCCCGCTGTGGCCGACCATGTCGGCGTTGGCGAAGTTTATGATCCCGAAGCCGAAGGTGCCCGTGCCCCACTCCTCGGCGAAGGCCTCGGCGGCGGCGGCGGCGCTCATCTCGGGCCTCTGGTCGTAGGTCGACACGTCGCGCGGCGAGTCGACGAGGCGGCGCTCCTCACCCGGGTACTGCTGCTCCTCGCCGCCGTTGAAGAAGTAGGTTACGTGGGCGTACTTCTCGGTTTCGGCGACGTGGAGCTGCCTCACCCCGCGCTCGGCGAGGGTTGCGGCGAGCGTGGTCTCGGGGGGTGAGGGTGGAAAGGCGATGGGATAAGTCCAGTCCCCGCTGTACTCGGTGAGCGTGGTCAGGTTGACCTCGGGCGCACCGCCGCGGTCGAACTCGTCGAAGTCCGGCTCGCCGAGCGCGCGCATGAGCTGGCGCGCGCGGTCGGGGCGGAAGTTGAAGCAGATGACGGCGTCGCCCGGGCGCACGCGCGCCTCGGCCTCGCCGACCGACGTCGGCAGGACGAACTCGTCGGTCTCGCCCCGCTCGTATGCGGCGGCGACCGCGTCGGCGCCGCTCGAAGCCGACCGCCCCTCCGCCTCGCCGTGGACGATCGCGTTGTAGGCGGCGGAAGTGCGCTCCCGACGGCGGTCGCGGTCCATCGCGTAGAAGCGCCCGGAGACCGTCCCCACGCGGCCGACTCCGGAGTCGGCGAGCCGGCGCTCGGCCAGCTCGACGTGGCCGCGACCCGCGTCGGGGACGGTGTCGCGCCCGTCGGTGAAGGCATGCAGCACGACGTCGGGCACGCCCTCGGCGGCCGCGAGGTCGATCAGCGCCTCGAGGTGCTCGATGCTCGAGTGCACGCCGCCATCGGAGACGAGCCCGAGCAGGTGCAGCCGCCCCGCCTCACGCCCGCGGGCACACGCCGCACGCAGCGCCTCGTTGGCGGCGAACGAGCCATCGGCGATCGCGTCGTCGACGCGGGTCAGTAACTGGTTGATCACCGCCCCCGCGCCGAGGTTCAGGTGCCCGACCTCGGAGTTGCCGATCTGACCGTCCGGGAGCCCGACCGAGGCGCCGCTCGTGGTCAGCTCGGTGCGCGCGCAGCGCTCCCACAGCCCGTCGAAGACCGGCGTCCGCGCGAGCGAGATCGCATTGCCCGGCCCGTCCGGGGCGAGCCCCCAGCCGTCGAGCACGATCAGGCAGACGGCGGGAACCGGCGGGACGCCGGGGCCTTCGGGGAGCCGGGAAGCGCCCTCGCTCACCCCGCCGCGGCCGCGACCAGCTCCGCGAAGTCCGAAGCGTCGGTGCTCGCTCCGCCCACGAGAGCACCGTCGACGTCGGGCTGGCCGAGGATGTCGGCCGCGTTGTCGGGCTTGATGCTGCCGCCGTAGAGAATCCGCACGCGCTCGGCGGCCTCGGACGAGCGGTCGCCCAGGAGCGCGCGGAGGAAGGCGATCGCCTCCTGGGCCTGCTCGGGGCTGGCCGAGCGACCCGTCCCGATCGCCCAGACCGGTTCGTAGGCGATCGTCACCTCCGCAAGCCGCTCCGCCGGCACCTGCTGGAGTCCCTCCTGGATCTGGTGGCGCAGGCGCCGCTCCATCTCGCCCTCGTCGCGCTCCTCCTCGCTCTCCCCCACGCACAGGATCGGCTCGAGGCCGGCGTCGAGCGCCGCGGGCACCTTCTCGCAGAGCGAGCGGTCGGTCTCGCATTGGTCGCGCCGGCGCTCGGAGTGGCCGAGCACGACGCCCCTCACGCCGAGCTCGAGCAGCATCGGTGCCGAGACCTCGCCCGTCTCGGCCCCGTCGCGAGCCGCGCTCATGTTCTGCGCGAAGACCCCTACACCCGTTCCGTCCAACTCCTCCACGGTCGCGGCGAGGGCGATGTAGGGAGGGCAGACGCCCACGTCGACGTCGTCGCCGGCGTCGCCGAGCGACGAGAGGAGCTCCTGCAAGAACTCCCGGGCCTCGGCGACCGTCTTGTGCATCTTCCAGTTGCCGACCATATAGGGCCGGCGTCCGGAGGTCGCCTCAGGCATCGTCGAGGACCTCCACGCCGGGCAGCTCCTTGCCCTCGAGCAGCTCGAGCGACGCCCCCCCACCGGTGGACAGGTGGCTGACCTCATCGGCGAGGCCGAACTGGGCGAGCGCCGACGCGGAGTCGCCGCCACCGACCACGGTGTTGCCCCCAGCCTCGGCCACCGCCTCGGCCACCCCCTTGGTGCCCGCGGCGAACGGCTCGAGCTCGAAGGCCCCCATCGGACCGTTCCAGAACACGGCGCCGGCGCCGGTGATCTCCTCGCGGTAGGTCTCGACCGTCTTCGGCCCGACGTCGAGCCCCA
>JACCUC010000298.1 GCA_013812065.1 Thermoleophilaceae bacterium
CGACCGGGTCGGGTGCCCCGTCGAGGGCGATCGGGCGCCCGGCCGCGTCGGTCAGCCGCGCCGCCGGGCCGCACTCGGGGCAGGCGTTCGGCTGGGCGTGGAAGCGGCGATCGCCCGGGTCCTCGTACTCGGCCTGGCAGCGGGCGCACATGGCGAAGCCGGCCATGGTGGTGAGCGGCCGGTCGTAGGGCACGCCGCGCACGATCGTGAAGCGCGGGCCGCAGTTCGTGCAGTTGACGAACGGGTAGCGATACCGCCGGTCGGCGGGATCGAAGAGCTCCCCCAGGCAGTCGGGGCAGGTGGCGGTGTCGGGCGAGACCGGAGCGCGAGCCTGACCGCCGGCGTCGCTCTCGACGATCGTGAACTCGCTCGCTCCGGTGGCCGGCAGGTCCTCGGCTCGCACGCGCTCGACCTCGGCCAGCGGCGGCGCGTCGCCCGAGAGCCGCTCGAGAAAGCGATCGACAGCGACCGCAGCGCCCTCGACCTCGAGCAGGACGCCCCGGTTGTCGTTGAGCACGAAGCCGCCAAGGTCGAGCTCACGGCTCAGGCGATAGACGTGGGGCCGAAAGCCGACGCCCTGCACCGTCCCCTCGACGCGAGCGCGGACCCGCCGGCGCGCGGCCCCAAGCGGCGAAACGCTCAGGTTCCCTCCGCCGCTGTGCTCTCCACGAGCTCGCGCAGTGCGTGGTAGGCGCTCGCCTGAGCTTCCTGGATGCGCGGAAGGTGCTCGGACCGGGTGACCACGACGTGGTCGGCGAGCCGCTCGGCGGCTATCCGCCCGCCCTCGTAGCCGACCATGGCCACCGTGCGCAGGCCGCGGCGCCGCGCCTCGGCCAAAGCGGCGATGACGTTGACCGAGTTGCCGCTAGTCGACAGGGTGAGCACCACGTCGCCCTCCCTGCCGAGGGCGATTATCTGCCTCGCGAAGATCGCCTCGACGCCGATGTCGTTGGCGATCGCGGTGAGGATGGCCGGATCCTCGGTGAGGTCGAGGGCGCGGCGGGCGGGCCACGGCCGGCCGGTTCGCCCGTCATGAACGCTCGGCGGCTCGCGGAAGTCGGCGGCCGCATCCATCGCGTCGGTGGCCGAGCCGCCGTTGCCCAGGCACAGGAGCTTCCCCCCCGCCTCGAAGGTCGCGCGCAGCGTCGCGGCAGCGGCGAGCAACTCGTCCGCGCCCTCGGTCAGCGTCTGCTCGCGCAGTGCGCCCACGTCCGCGGCCTTCAGAAGCACCGAGTCGCGGACGTCCGCCACGACGGCCTCGAGGTCGGTCTCCTGCTCGGCCAGGAACGGGTACAGAAAGCTCGAGGCGCCGGTGTCATGGACCGGCTCGACGGCTCTGCCCTCGAGCAGGCCGCGGTGCTCGAAGAAGACGTGCACGAGCTCCCAGAGCACGTGGTAGAGGGTCTCGGCGAGCTCCTGGCGCAGGAACGGATCGTCGCTCGGGGGGTCGAAGGCCCACTCGGCGGCGGGGGTCGGGGCAAAGGCGATGGTCAGGCAGCCGCGCGCCCGGGCGGAAGCGAGCGCGGCGGCGGCTTCTCCGGCGTCCTCGCCGAGCCCGAAGCCGATGGCGATGTCGTCGGGCTCGGCGGCGAGCTCGACCTGGGTGACGAGGTCGCCTCCCTCCCCCGCGAGGCCGAGTGCCGGCAGCGCACGCTTGCCGACGATCACCGGGTGGACGAACTCGACGGCGACGTGGCGAGCGTCCGACCGCGCCGCAGGCCCGCGACCGAAGGCGACGAGCCGCCCCCCGCGGGCGAACCGCTCGGCCATTCGGTGGCACAGGCGGGCCACCCGCTCGGCCTCGGCGGCGAAGAAGCTGCGGTTGGCCTCGGTGCGCTCGGCGAGCAGGTCGGCGAGCGACCGGCTGCGAGCCTCGACCGCCGGCCCGGGCTGCACGGCCCTGCTCAGCAGATCCGCGGCAGCGGATCGCCTACGAGCTGGTCCATCACCCGCTTGCCGCCGAAACCCGTGGCCACCAGGACCATCCCGGGCGGATCGGTCTTGACCTCGCCGATTTCGGCCGCGCCCTCGCCACCCGGGACGGCACGCAGGGCGGCGAGCGCCGCGTCGGCGGCCTCGGGCGCGACGAAGGCGACGAGCTTGCCCTCGTTGGCCACGTACATCGGGTCGATGCCGAGCAGCTCGGACGCACCGGCGACCTCGCGGGTCACCGGCACGTCGGCCTCGCGGACGATCATGGCCACGCTCGAGGCGCGCGCCAGCTCGTTGAGCACCGAGGCCACGCCGCCGCGGGTGGCGTCGCGCAGGCAGCGAAGCGAAGGGCCCGCGGCGTCGAGCAGAGAGTCGACGGCGGGCCACAGCGAGCGGGTGTCGGACTCGATCTCCGCGTCGAGCCCGAGGTCGCCGCGGGCGAGCATGATCGCCGTGCCGTGCTCGCCGATCGTCCCCGAGACGAGGATGCGGTCGCCGGGTCGCAGCGCGGCGGGAGAGAGCCGGGCGCGGGGGTCGCGGCGGCCGATGCCGGTCGTGCAGACGTACATCGCGTCGGCGTGACCGCGCTCGACGACCTTGGTGTCGCCGGCGACGATCTCCACCTCGGCTGTGCGCGCAGCGGCGGCGATGGCCTCTACCTCGGCGCGCAGGTCGTCGGCGGCGAGGCCCTCCTCGAGGATCAGCGACAGGCTGAGCGCGAGCGGACGGGCGCCGGCCATGGCCAGGTCGTTGACCGTTCCGTTGACCGCGAGCTCACCGATCGAGCCGCCGGGAAACCGGATCGGCTTGACCACGAACGAGTCGGTGGTCAACGCCAGCTCAAGTCCGTTCACCGAGACCGCGCCCGCGTCGTCCATGGCCGCGAGGCGCTCCGAGCCGAAGGCGGGGACGAACAGACCCTCGATCAGCGACTGCGTCGCCTTGCCGCCCGCGCCGTGGGCCATCGTGATGTGGGAGTCGCGGAACCTGGCCTGCTTCGAGCGTGCCGTCTCGATGATGCCGAGGATGCGCTGCTCGCGATCGCTGACCGCAGCGCCCTCGGCCACGCTCACACCACCTCTCGCTCGCGCGCGAAGCGGCCGTAGTTGTAGTAGGCCGCGCAGGCTCCCTCGGGCGAGACCATGCACGTCCCGATCGGTCGCTCGGGCGTGCACGCCGTGCCGAACACCTTGCACTCCCA
>JACCUC010000107.1 GCA_013812065.1 Thermoleophilaceae bacterium
CGCGCATCTCAGAGTGACCAGTTGTCGTTTGCCTCGCGCCGGCCGCCCGGCCCCAGCAGGAAGCTCACCATGAGCGTCTACGCGCCAAGACCAAGGCTGCTGCTTGACAGCGGCGTCCATCTCAGAAAGGCGCGTAGGTCAGGAGCCGCCGAGCGTAGACGTCCCACAGGTTTCCGCAGAACGCCTGACCGAAAGAGGCCAGGGTGGAGGCGCGTTCGCGCATGGTGGGGGCGCTGGCGCGGAAGGTGCTCAGCTGCCTCAGGAAGTCGAGCGGACCGATCTTGACGATACCCGCGGCCACCACCTGAGCCGTGCGCTCCTCGTAAGGAGCGACGTGGCCCTGGAGCACCCGCGTGTAGAGCGTCGTAGTGTCGGACCAGACGTCGACGCCGGGGTCGTCCCGGACCCTCTTGAAGCCCGTCACCGTCAGCGGGTGGCCTGCGCCGTCATGGAACGGCAAGCGGTAGAGCATCTGCTTCTGGGTCGGATCCCCCTCGTCGGTAAACAGGTTGAACGTACCCTCGTTGACCGCGAGGCGTCCGCCGAGTGCCTCGCAGTCGATGTATCCCCGGGCCGGAGACTCGTGCCGCGGGTCGGTGATGAATCGGTGCACGCCCTGGATGTCGATCGTCAGGTGCAACGTCAGCGAGATTTCCCTAGCTCGCCCCTCGTCGTAGCCCCGATCCGGATCGGTCACACCGAAGCTGACCGCGCCCTTCATCTCTTGGGTGAAGCGCAAGGACGTCGGATCCTTGAGGAGCGGGCGACTCGCGGCGGTAAGCGGGATTCCCCGCTCGCGGCACCAGGATCGCCCCGCGACCACCCCGCGCTCGACTGACTCTTGGAGTCGGCGCCTGCTCAGGTTAAGAATGTAATGAATCGGCACCTCCGCCCGCAAGAGCTTCACGTCTATCGGGCGCCCGAACTCGGCATGCCGTCCCTCGGACAGCGCGGCATTGCTCTCCTCGATGCGGCGAAGTACCCGCTTGAAGTGCCCGTTGGCCGCCGTCTCGATGACCTGAAAGTAGTTGTTCACGAAGCCGTCGTTCCACTCGCTGCGCTCGCTCGTCGTCCAGATCACCCACAACTCGTCGGCGCCCCGCCGGATTGCCTCCTCGAGGTTGGCGCCGGTGATGTAGACGGGATCGATGTAGACCTCGCCGGCGATGCGGACCGGCGGAAACCACATCGGCAGCGAGGTGCAGGCGACCAGCAGCTCGGGGGTCATCTGGTCCGGCGCGAGCACCTCGAGCTCGTGCTTCGAGAAGTTGTAGACGTTGAAGGTCGCTTCCTCAGAGGAGGAACGAATGGCCTGCCAGTCGAAACCCCAGTGAGGGAAGACGTTGTCGCGGAAGCGGTCGAGCCTCATCACCGACTCGGCGTACAGGAGCCTCGGCCACTGGCGCCAGTTCGGGTCGATGGACAAGCGCGGGTTCAGCGTGCGCCAGTTGTCGGCGATCTGGGTGCCACTCATTCCCTGGCAGTACATCGCCAGGTTGAACGCACCGCCGCTGACCCCATCGGCGTGATCGAAGTCAAGCCCCGCCTCATCGAGCCAAACCTGAAGCACGCCAGCCTGGAAGGCGACCTTGACACCGCCGCCGGCGAGGACCAGCGAACGTCTCTTCGGGCGGTCATTCTCACCGCCCCCGGGACCGACCATCCTTCCTTCCCGTCGCGCTCCACCGGGCGCCCCCGAAGGGGTTCACGGTGATCACCTCGCCGAGAGTACCGGATCGCGTTGTCGAGGAGGTCGGCTCGGAGCTCCTGCGCGACCTTCTGTGGGGCGTCGCGGACGCGGTCGAAGTACGGACCGGATCTCCCCAGCGCACTCCTTGTGATCTGCTGTTGCGGGCGTTGCAAGCCGACGTGATAGGAGAGTCGGGTCTCGATTCGAGAGGTCGGCCTCTATACTCGCCGACGCCGACGCCGACGCCGATCGATCAACCCTCCTGATCCGAGGCCCTCGTGAACCTTGCCGAAGCTGTCGACAAGAGCAACCGCGTCATGATCGTCTGGGATCTCGTGCTCGGGACCGCGACGCTGCTCGCGCCCGCGAAGACCCTGCGCGTGCTCGGCCACGGCCCGACGTCGCCGGAGGCCGAGGCCTTGTTCCAGCGCTGTGCACCGATCTGGCTCACCTTCTCCGCCGCCCACGCCGTGGCCGCCCGCCGCGGGGCGCCGCGCGACTGGTGGGCGCTTGCCTGGCTCCGGGGCACCGAGCTGGTTACCGACGTCCTATGGTCGCGCAGCGAGGGCTGGTCGCGACCAGGGGCCCGCCAGATGCTGTGGCTCGCCGGCGCGGTCAACCTTGCTCTGGCTGCTTGCTTCGGGCGGTTGGCAATACGCTCGGGCGCCCGATGACAATTGTGTGCCTACGAGTCGATACGGGCCTGCGGCCGCAGGTGAGCACTCGCACCTGCCGACCGATCCCATAAGCGTTCGTCGTCCACCGCGACGGGCTTGTGGCGGCGCTCCGGACGAGAAGAGCGAAGGCGTCCAGGTCGACCACGAGGAATCCAAGCGGCTCGCCGTCCCACCTGGCCGGGGAGATCGACCGCATTCTTGCCGACAGCGAGCCGTGGCGGCCACCAGCTGATCCGGCGCGCCGGCCAGCCGATCGGCTTCGTACCCTGGGCCTCGTGCCCGAACAGATCGAGTACCGGCTCCGCCGGTCGAGCCGCGCCCGCCGCGCGCGGGTGGTCGTCAGCCACGAGGGAGAGGTCGAGATCGTGCTCCCGCGGGGCATGGCGGTCCGCCACGTCGAGCCGCTCCTGACCGAGAAGCGGCTCTGGATCGAGGCCACCTTGCGGCGCTTCGAGGAGGCACGGGCGGCCGCGCCCACCCGGCTCGAGGACGGTGGGGTGGTGCCGTACCTGGGCGAGCAGCTGTCGCTCCGGGTCCGCGTCGAGCCCGGACGCGTGCGCCCGCACGTGGCCCGTCGGAGAGGCTTGCTCAAGGTCGCGGTCGGCGAGCCGGGCGCCGACGCGCTGCGCGATGCGCTCGAGCGGTGGTACCGCCGCCGCGCCCGGGTCGAGGTCGCCCCTCGGCTCGACGCCGCGACGCGGCGGGCGGGCCGAACCTACGAGTGCCTGTCGATCCGAGCGCAGCAGACCCGCTGGGCGAGTTGCTCCTCCGCCGGGGAGATGAGCTTCAACTGGCGCCTCCTGCTCGCGCCGGAGCCGATCCTCGACTACGTCGTCGAGCACGAGGTCGCCCACCTCGACGTGCCCGACCACTCACCACGCTTCTGGGCACTCGTCGCCGACCGCTGCCCCGACTACCGCGAGCACGAGCGCTGGCTGCGTCGCAACGGCGCCTCGATAAGGCTCTGATCGGTCTCGCAGCAGTAAGGGGGACTGCGACAATCCGCGCGTGACCGGCACGCCAACCGCAGCTCCTCGTCGCTCGAGGCGCCGGCGCTCGCCGAGCGGCGCTGCGCCGGTCGAGCGGGAGGCCTGGCGGCGGCTGGCGGCGTGCACCGGAGCGGCCGCGCTCCTCCAGATCGACGGCACGCTCATCACCGTCGCGCTACCGGCGGTCGGCCGGTCCCTCGACGCGGGCGCCGGGGCTCTTTCCTGGGTGCTCGCCGTCTATTTCGCCGCCTACGCTCTCGCCCTCTTTCCTGGCGGGCGGCTCGTCGATCGGCTCGGCTCGCGCCGGCTGGCGCTCGCGGGGCTTTTCCTGTTCGCGGTCGGCTCGATCGTCGGCGCGCTCGCTCCGAGCTTGGCCCTCCTGCTCGCCTCGCGCGTCATCCAGGGAGTGGGGGCGGGGCTCGTAAGCCCGGCGGCGCTGGCCGGGGCGGTCAGCGGCTTCCCTGCCGAGCGGCGAGGCGCCGCGCTCGGCATCTGGGGCGCCGGCTCGGGTATCGCCAACCTGGTCGGCCCGCTGCTCGGTGGCCTACTGACGGTCGGGCTAGGGTGGCGGGCCAACTGGTGGGTGCTGGTGCCGATGTCGGCGGCGGCCGCGGTCGCGATCTGGGCGCTCGTTCCCCGCAGCGTCCACGACGACGAGTCTCCCGAGCTCGGCGGCCTTCGCCAGCGGGTCGTGGCCGCCGCCGCGCTCGTCGCCACGCTCACCTTCATGATCCTCATCGGGACCTTCTTCGTCGCCCAGCAGTACCTCCAGCAGGTGCGCGGCTACTCGGCGCTCGGCGCTGGGGCGGCGCTCGTGCTCGTGGCGCTGCTCGTCGCCCTGGCCGCGCCGCTCTCTGGTCATCTCGCCGACGTACGCGACGAGCGCTGGCCCGCGCTCGGCGGCTTCGCCGCTGCCGCGGTGGGCCTCGGCGGCCTGGGGCTCCCGGTGGTCCCTCTCCACGGTCCGGTCGCCCTTCCGCTGCTCGGCCTCGTCGGCTTCGGCCTGGGCCTCCTCTTCGCGCCGACGTCCCGGGCGGCGCTCAACGCGGTGACCAAGGGACGCCACGGGCGCGTCTCCTCCGTCCTGTCGGCCGGGCGGCTGGTCGGCGCGGCCG
>JACCUC010000311.1 GCA_013812065.1 Thermoleophilaceae bacterium
CCCTCGCGCGGTGCGCCGCGCCGAGAGCGGTCAGACGGCACAATGCGCGGGTGGCACTCGAGTCCCTCCTGCCCGCGGTCCTCGGTGTGGTGGGCGTGGCGGACGCCTTCGTCATCGGCGCCGGGCCCGCCGGGCTCGCGGCCGCCGCCATGCTCGGCCGGGCGGGGCTGCGCGCGGTCGTGCTCGAGCGCGCGGCCTGGGTCGGCCAGCGCTGGCGAGAGCGCTGCGACGGGCTCCGGCTCAACTCCGTGCGCTGGATGTCCGGCTTGCCGGGCTACCCGATCGAGCGCACGCTCGGGCGGTGGGTCGGCCGCGAGGACTACGTCGCCTACCTCGAGCGCTACGCGGAGCGGTTCGCGATCGAGGTCCGCGCCGAGACGAGCGTCAACCGGATCGACCGTGACGGCGACCGCGAGGGCTGGCGGCTGACCACCTCGGCCGGAGAGCTTCGGGCACCGGTGGTAGTGGTTGCCACGGGATGGGACAACGTTCCGAGCATCCCGTCGTGGCCCGGCGCGGAGGACTTCCCCGGCGAGCTGCTGCATGCCTCGGCCTATCGCCGCCCCGGACCGTTCCGCGGGCGCGAGGTGCTCGTCGCCGGGCTCGGCAGCTCCGGCGCGGACATCGCGGTCGACCTGCTCGAGGGCGGCGCGCGCCGTGTGTCCGTGGCCTGCCGCACCGCCCCCAACATCTTCCCTCGCCAGTGGCTCGGCTTTCCGATCTCCGCGGCAGCACTGCTCGACAGCGGCTCGCGTCAGCCGGGGCGCGTCCCGCTCGCGGTCGGCGACGCCTGCGGACGACTCTTTCAGAGGCTCATCAACGGCCCGCGCAGCTCGTACGGTCTCGGCCCCGCCCCCTACGGTGTCGCCACCACTCGCCGCACTCGTGCGCGCACGCCGGTCATCGCCGACGGCATGATCGACGCGCTGCGAGACGGGCGAATCGAGCTGTGGCCCGAGCTCGCCCGCTTCGACGGAGCCGACGTCGTCCTCGGCGATGACAGTCGCACCCAGCCCGACGCCGTGATCGCGGCCACTGGCTACCACCACGGGCTCGAGGAGCTCGTGGGCCACCTCGGCGTACTCGACGCCCGGGGCGCGCCCGTGTCGCGCGGACCCGAGACCAGCCTGAAAGCGCCCGGTCTTCACTTCATCGGATACAAGCTTCCCCACCTCTACGAGATTGCGCGCGACGCGCGCGCGATCGCAGCGGCCGCGACCGCGTGAGCCAGCGATTGGCGCCCGAACGCCCGAGCGCCTCAGGCCCGCGAGGGTGCGGTGCTCGCCCGGCCGATCGCCTGCGCCGTCGACAGGCCCGCCGCGCCACCCACCACCACCGCCAGCGAGCCGGCGATGGCCAGCCCGCCGAGCGGGGTGCCGGCCCAGCTCTCGCCGAGGAGGACAGGGGCCAGCAGGACCGCCACGACGATCTGGATGACGAGCACGGTCGGGTAGACGCGCACGGCCTCGGACTGCTGTAGCGCGGTCATCTCGTTGAGCAGGCCGAGCGCCGCCCCGGCCGCGCTCGCCACCAGCGCCGCGACCAGAAGGAGCCACGCTCCCGAGCTCGCGGCGTCGGCGACGAACTTGCTCGCCTGCGCCGCCCACGCGAAGCTGAGGCCCGCAGCAACCGTGATGAGCCAGTTGCGCCTGTGCAGGTGCCGGCGGAGTAGGTAGGGCGTCGCCGCGACGGCCGCGAAGCAAGCGATCGCCACCAGCAGGATCCCGCTCGGCTCGGGAGCCGCACCTCCGGCCGGGCTCGACCACGCCAGCCCCGCGATGCCGATCACGATCGCCGAGACGCCGGCGATCTCGCGCAGGCCGACGCGCTCGTGCATCAGGTACGCACCGATCGCGAGCAGCACGACGAGGGCGAGCGCGAGGGTCGGCTGCACGAGCGTGAGCGGCGCGAACGCGAGCGCCGCGGTCTGCGCCCCCCAGGCCAGGAGCGCGCATGCCGTGCCGACGAGCCAGCGCGGCTGGGAGACGAGGCGCTCCACGAGCTTGGGATGCAGGCGCTCACGCGCCGGCGCCTCCCGGGCCTCGAGGGCCTGGAGCGCGACGGCTACGGCGTAGAGGGTCGCGGCGAGCGCCGCGAGGCCGAGGCCGATAACGAGCGCGCTCACGAGCGGGAGTATCGCGCGCGCTCGTCGCGCCGGCTCCTACCGGGTAGGACTACCCCGCGCAGCACCGCTCGTCGCCCTCAGCACTCAGGCGCCGGGTTCGGCCCGCAGATGTCCTCGATCGATCGGTCGTCTTCGCTCGAGCCCGGATCGGGTCCGCCACCAGCGTCCGAGTCGCCGCCCGATCTCCCGCCCGAGCTGCCGCCCGGCCTGCCGCCCGGCCTGCCGCCATCGCCCGAGGCCGAGTCGCCACCACCGGAGCCGGAGCCGGACGCGCCGCTGGTCCCGCTAACAGCGGCTTCCTGGGTGGAGGCACCGCCCTGGTCGGCGGCACCAGCTGCCGCCGTCTCGTCGCCCGGCTCGTCGCTCGAGGACTGCTCGCCGTCGCCCTGGGACTTGATCTCCTGGCGCAGATCGCGCAGCTGACGCTCGAGGCCCCCGACGCGCTGCTCGAGCACGCGCAGGTCGTCGGCCGGCGCAGACTCGGTGGCGGGATCTTGGGGATCGTCGCCGCCGCAGGCGGGCAGGATCAGCACCACCGCGGTGAGGACGCAGGCGAGCGAGGCAAAGGGCTTGGTGCGCATCGAACGGAGTCTCCTTGCTGGATCGGGCCGGCAGCGGAGGTCGTAGGCTCGGGACGGCCACCGGACGGCGCCGCAGTCTAGCGGCCACTCCCACGGCACCCTTGACGCCGATGCGGGTTCCTCCTGACAACGAGATCCTCGCTCCCGAGTTCGCTCCCGAGCTCGAGTGGCTGAACGTCGCCTTCCTGCGAGTGGACAAGCTGCTGGGTCGCAGCGCGATCCTCGTCGAGTTCTGGGACTTTGCGCGCGTCAACTCGCTGCGCACGCTTTCCTACCTGAAGGCCTGGCACGAGCGATATTCGCCCCTGGGCCTTCGGGTGATCGGCGTCCACACCCCCGGCTACTCGTTCGGACGCGACTCCACCGCGGTGGCACAGGCGGTCGAGCGTCTCGAGATCCCCTACGCCGTGGTCCTCGACCCAGCAGCCGGGGTCTGGCGGCGCTACGGCAACAAGGGCTGGCCGGGGCGCTTCCTCTTCGATCGCCGCGCGCGCCTCCGCCACGTCCACTTCGGCGAGGGCGAGTACATCGAGACCGAGCTCGCGATCCACGAGCTGCTGCTCGAGATCGACCTCGAGATCGAGCTGCCGGCGCCGCTCGACCCGATTCGACCCGAGGACGTCCCGGGCGTCCTGCTCGAGCCTCAGACCGCGGACGTCGTCCTGCCCCGCGACCGCGAGCGGCTCGAGCTCGTGCGCGACTGGACCGATGGAGAGGACTTCATCGAGGCCCGCGACGCGGGCGCGGCGGCCGAGGTCTCGTTCAGCGCGGGAGCGGCCTACGCCGTGCTCTCGGGCGCCGACCTCGAGCCGGGGGCCTACAAGTCGGACGGGCGCGTCGTCGCCGAGACTCCCGGCGTCCGCCTGCATGGCTTCCAGTTCCTGCCGCGGGCACCGGCGACCGAGGCGTGACTCACAGGTGCAGCGCTAGCCCCGCGCCCCGAGCTCCCGCCGGATCTCCTTGGGGAGCATGAACCGCACGTCCTCCTGCACGACCTCGAGCTCCGACACGTCCTCGGTTCCCCGCGCGCGAAAGAAAGCGACGAGCTCCGACACGAGCTCCTCGGGCGCGCTCGCCCCCGAGGAGATGCCGACGACCCGCGCGCCCTCGAGCCACTCCTCCTGCACCTGACCGGAGTTGTCGATCAGGTGCGCGTCGGCACCGTAGTCGCGCGCGACCTCCACGAGTCGCACCGAGTTCGAGGAGTTGCGCGAGCCGATCACGAGCACGAGGTCGCACTCGCGGGCGAGCTGGCGGACGGCGGCCTGGCGGTTGGTGGTCGCGTAGCAGATGTCGTCGGTGCGGGGGCCGACGATGCCGGGAAAGCGCTCGCGCAGGCGGCCGATGATCCGGCTCGTCTCGTCGACCGAGAGGGTGGTCTGGGTCAGGTAGGCGATGCGCCCGGGATCGTCGACCTCGAGCCGGTCGACGTCCTCCTCGGACTCGACGAGCAGGATCTCGCCCGGCGCCTCGCCCATCGTCCCCTCGACCTCCTCGTGGCCCGAGTGGCCGACGAGCACGATCGTGTACCCCTGCGCGGCGAACTTCCTGGCCTCGACGTGGACCTTGGTGACGAGCGGGCAGGTCGCGTCGATGGTCACGAGCTCGCGCGCCGCCGCTTTGGCGTGCACGCTCGGGGAGACCCCGTGGGCCGAGAAGACGACGGTCTGCCCCTCGGGGATCTCCTCCTCCTCCTCGACGAAGATCGCCCCGCGCTCGCGCAGCTGCTCGACGACGTGCTTGTTGTGGACGATCTCCTTGCGGACGTAGATCGGTGCGCCGTAGAGATCGATGGCGTGCTCGACGGTCTGGACGGCGCGGTCGACGCCCGCGCAATAGCCCCGCGGAGCGGCCAGGAGCAGGCGCTCAGGCGTAGTTCCGGCGGCAGGATCGGCGACAGCGCTCGGCATCCACCTCAGAGCCTAGCGAGCAGCTCGTAGACCGCCTCGGAGGAGGCGTCGAGGCTGCGCCGGGAGACCGCGGAGAGGTCGTCGCAGCGCCGGTGCCAGCACAGGTAGGTGAAGTCGATCAGATCGATCGCGGGAACGCCCGCCTTCAGGAACGGCACGTGGTCGTCGGTGATCGCGGGTCGGGTCGCCGCCGGGAAGGCGCAGCCCACGCCGACGCGCGCGGCGGCGGCACGCAGCTCCTCCCACAGAGCGGGGGTCGAGTTGGCCTCGCGGGGGATCGAGAGGTTGCGGTCGGCCACGAAGTCGAGCAGGATCATCGCCGCCGCTCCGCGGGCGGCGTAATCGCGCGCGGCGGCGCGGCTGCCGCGCAGGCCGTAGCGCTCGATGTCCTCCCGCAGCGGATCCGCGGGAGCCTCCTCGCCGTCGAAGAGGACGAAAACCACCGTGGGCGCGAGCTGCCCGGGCCGGATAGAGCGGGCCAGCGAGACCACGGCCGCCGTACCGCCGGCACCGTCGTTCGCCCCGACGAACCCGGGCAGGTCCTTGGTGTCGTAGTGGGCGCCGACGACCACGAGCTTGATCGGATCGCGCCCGCGCACCGCCCCGATCACGTTGCGAAGCGGCCGCCCGTCGGGGCCGCGGGCGTCGATCTCCTCGAGCTCCCCGTTGGGAAGCAGACGCCGCAGCGCCTCGGCGAGCCGCCGCGAGGCCTCCGATCCCGCCGGACGCGGACCGAGCTCGACCTGGTCCCTGAGTAGTGCGAAAGTCCTGTTCTCGTCGACGCGGTCGGCCCCTGGCGCGGGCGGGCGACCACGCGGACAGGGCGACTCGTCGGGCACGGGCGCGCGCGCGGCGCCGCGCAACCCGGGGCTCGGCGGCTCCGACCCTCCGGCGAGGACAAGCGCCGCGAGTAGTCCGGTGACGCCGAGGCCGATGAGCACGATGGCCATAGCACGCACGGAGCCATTGTGACGCCCCGTGCCGGGGGTACCGGGCCCCCGGTGGGCAACCGGTGCCTGGTTGGGGATGAGGTAGCCTCGCGCGCGCATGGCGACCCTCCACAAGGACCGTCTCAGCGCCCTCGACGCGTCCTTCCTCGCCCAGGAGAGGGAGTCGTCGCACATGCACGTCGGGGCGCTCGTGATCCTCACGGGGCGCCCGCCGACCCACGAGGAGCTCGTCGAGCACGTCGAGTCGCGACTGCACCTCGTCCCCCGGTACCGCCAGAAGCTCGCCGAGTCGCCGCTCGAGACCGGCCGCCCCTTCTGGGTCGACGATCCACGCCTCAACCTCGACTACCACGTCCGCCACACCGCCCTTCCGCGGCCCGGCTCGGAGAATCAGCTGCGCCAGCTCGCCGGCCGCCTGTTCTCCCAGCGCCTCGACCGCCATAAGCCGCTGTGGGAGCTGTGGCTCGTCCAGGGCCTCGAGGTCGAGCAGGGCGAGAGCGGCGAGCGCTTCGTGCTGATCTCGAAGACCCACCACTCGATGGTGGACGGGGTCGCGGGGGTCGACATCGCCACCGTGCTCTTCGACCTGACCAGCGAGCCCGAGGATCCGCCGCCGCGGTTGCGCTGGGCCCCGCATCGCGAGCCCTCGGGCGTCGAGCTCGTGGCTCACAACGTGGTCGACGTCGCCCGGCGCCCGCTGTCGCTCGCCGGCGGGGCCGCGCGGGCCCTCACTCGCCCCGGCCGCACCGCCGGACGGCTCCGCGAGGCCGCCCAGGGAGTCGGCGAGGTCCTCTGGGCGGGTCTCAATCCGGCGCCCTCGACGCCGCTCAACGTGGAGATCGGACCGCACCGGCGGCTGTTCTGGGTGCGTGCGCAGCTCGCCGACCTCAAGTGGATCAAGGATGCGCTCGGGGGGACGGTCAACGACGTGGTGCTCACCGTGGTCACCGCGGCGCTTCGGCGCTGGCTACGCGAGCGCGGCGTGCGCACCGAGGGCCTCGAGCTGCGCGCGCTCGTGCCGGTCTCGATCCGCACCGACGAGCAGCAGGGTCAGCCCGGCAACCGGATCGCGGCCATGCGCGGGCCACTGCCGGTCTATATCGATGACCCGGTCGAGCGACTCGGGATTGTGCGGGAGGCGATGCGCGATATCAAGGAGTCCAAGCAGGCGCTCGGCGCGGAGCTGATCGCTGGCGTGCAGGAGTTCGCCCCGCCGACGCTGCTTGCTCAGGCCTCGCGGCTCAACTTCTCGACGCGCCTGTTCAACCTGATCGTCACCAACGTGCCGGGGCCGCAGTTCCCGCTCTACCTGCTCGGGCGCGAGCTCCGGGAGATCGTGCCGATCGCCTTCCTGCCCGAGCACCACGCGCTCGCGATCGCGATCATGAGTTACAACGGCCGGATCGACTTCGGGCTGCTCGCCGACTACGACGCGCTACCCGACGTCGAGGATCTGGGAGCGATGCTCGAGGAGTCGCTCGAGGAGCTGCTGGCAGCCACACGGCCGCGAAAGCGGGCGGCCAAGCGCTCGCGGCGCCCGGCTAGCTCCCGATCTTCCGGTTCCCGAACATGAGCACCTTGCGCTCGAGGTCGAAGTAGACGTTCTCGCTCTCGCGCAGGAGGCTCTTGAGCACGTCGAGGTCGTCGGCGGTGGGCCGGATGACGTACTCCTCGGAGCCGTGGTCGAGGACGAGCTGCACGGTGAAGACGCCGGCGGCGCCGGGCGCGTTCTCGGTCCAGGTCGGCTGGTAGTCGGTTACCTCGCGGACCTTGATCTCGCCCGGGGTGATCTCATGCTCGGCGCTCGCCTCCATCGCTGCCCTTCCTCGCTCGGGGGACTATCCACGGGCCTGCTTCCCCTGCGCCTCGGCGGTGAAACCGATTGGCTGCGGCCTGGCGGTTCCCGGCTCAGTAGCCGAGCGCGAACTTCGCCTCTTCGCTCATCATGTCCGGCGTCCACGGCGGGCTGAAGACCATCTTGGGGTAGACCCGCTCCACGCCCTCGAGCTCGCCGACGTACTCCTCCATCTGGTCGGTCACCTGGGGGCCGATCGGGCAGCCGGGGGTGGTCAGCGTGAAGGTGACGTAGACCTCGGAGTCCTCGACGGTGACCTCGTAGACGAGGCCGAGCTCCATGAAGTCGAGCCCGAGCTCGGGATCGATCACGTTGGTGAGTGCTTCTTGGACATCTTCGACGGTGGGCATGGTTCAAGGGTAGTGGGTCGGGTGGTGTGTCGAGCGGCCGGTGTAGCCTCAGGCCATGCGCTGGCTGCTCGTGCTCGTGGCGTTCGTGATTGTGCCGCTTGCCGAGCTGTGGGCGATCCTCTCGGTCGGCGACGCGATCGGCGTCCTGCCCACCATCCTCATCCTGCTCGCCGACTCGGTGCTCGGGGCGTTGCTCCTGCGCTCGCAGGGGCGCGGGGCGTGGCGACGCTTCGTCGAGGCGCTCCAGTTGGCGCGGGTTCCGAGTCGCGAGATCGCCGACGGCCTGCTGATCCTGGTCGGCGCGGCGCTCCTGCTGACCCCTGGGTTCCTCACCGACGCAGTCGGCGTGCTGCTGCTCGTGCCGCCCTCGCGCGCGCTCGTGCGGCGGGGCCTCGAGCGGGCGATCGCGCGCCGCATGGTCACGGGG
>JACCUC010000004.1 GCA_013812065.1 Thermoleophilaceae bacterium
GATCAAGCCGAACCTGCCCGAGGGAATGGAGCCGCGGATCACGACCCGCGAGCTGCACTACGTCATGCAGCCCTAGCTCGCGGCGGGCGCAGCTGCGTCGGAGCCGCATACGCTCGCTCAGGACGAGCAGCAGGAGCGTGACGCGGCTCGACGCAGTAGATGCGGTGCATAGGCACGACGTCGGCGCGCGTGAGGTCCGGGAAGGACGGAGCTCGCACCCGTCGCTCTCGCAATCGCGTGGCTGCGAGCGCGTTCCCCGCGCTCGCTCCTCGCGCATTGCGCAAGCGAACCCCGGCCAGGCGACGCTCCTGCGGTCGCCGAATCAGCAGCGTGGGCGAGCGACGCGAGAACGCCGTGACCGTTGCGCGGGGACCGGCGCCGCGGAGCGACCCGTATCCAGACCGCAGATGCTTGGTCGTGGGCCCTGAGGTGCGACACCGCTGGCCGCCGCTCCGCGGCAGCGTTCCCCGAGCACGCTTCACAGCGGTGTGCCGACATCAGCGCTCCGGAGCGCTGGGCGCCGAGAACGTTCGCAGGAGGAAGTCGGTCTGGGCGCCGCTCGCTTGGTCGAACAGGGCGCTGGGGTGGTGGAGGAGCCCGAAATGACCGCCGTCGATCTCGACGAGCTCTTTGGGCCCTGGCACGGAGGCGAATGCGGCACGCGACACAGCGGGGTTGGCTCCTGGCATCTCGTCACCCGGCGCGATCATCATAAGCAGCGGGGCCAGCAGATGCGGCGCGGCGATCCCGGCGTGAAACGGACATGGAGTTGCCGGCACGACCCGGGTCGCCCGGTTCTCCCACCCGGTGCCATGCCGGCCGCCGTATTCGATGAACCACCTGAATGCCTGGATCGGCGTGAGCATCGACGGAGTGTTGAGCTGGTCGGGGGAGACCACCGGCAGCGGGTCGGTTCTGTCGCCCGGCCCCGCATCGACGACGCCGTCGCGCAGCGTGTGACGCAGGACCGAGAACGACGACCCGTCAGGGTCCGGGGGCGGAAGCTGTGGGCCCATCGCGGGAACCTGCGCGACGAGGGCTGCGGGGCGTCTGTCCACCGCGCCGACCACGATCGCCTCGGCCGCGCTGTAGCTGTCACCCCAGATGGCGATGGCGTTGGGGTCGATACCGGGAGCGGACTCGATGAAGGTGATCGCGTCGCAGTAGCCCCGGGCCTGGACCCACGGGTTGATCTCTTGGCGCGGTTCGCCGCCGCTTGCCCCGAAATTGCGGTGGTCATAGAGCAGTACCGCCAACCCCGACGCTCGGAAGCCCTCGGCGTAGCGGTCGGTGGTCATCGTGATCGTTGCCGACGTGCCGTGTGCCATGACCACCGCGGGAGCAGGTCCGGTTCCCGACGGACGGTACAAACGGCCTCGCAACGTGGCACCTTGCGACGCGAACTCGACATCCTCGAACATGAGCCGATCACCCCTCGCCGGCGGCGCCCGCGAGGCTTACGGCGGTCTTGAGCGCGTGATCTCGCTCCACGTCGAGCGAGTTCATCAGAACATCAGACACGACGCGAGCCAGTAGGCCCCGCGAAGGCCGTGGGTCGAGACTGGTCCCGAGCCTCGGGCCGCCTTGCACGCGGGTCCCAAGTCGCGGCGTGGCGGCGCAGCAAGCAAGATCCGCCTGCGCGACGCTCCGCCAGAGGCGGCGTCGCAGCTATCGGGCCGTCGCTGGACGGTCGAGTCCGCGGACCAGCGCAAGGATCCGTTCCGATTTTCTTCCATGGCCAGCGACTCGACGTGTCCGAGCCCGCGCACGAGCCGCGAGGGGACGAGGGCCCTCACCGCTCTGCAGATGGCGCGACTGCGGCGATCGATCCCGGCGCTCGCCGCGATCTCGACCCGAGGTTGGCGTGTCCGAGCTGACGTTGGATGACGACGAGCGCCACGCCCTCTCTGGCCGTCTCAACGGCGTGGGCGTGACGCAGCTGGTGTGGGCGAACCTCGTCGCTTTCGAGCGCTGGCGAACTGTCAAGCAGACGGGGGCGAAGCTCACCGTCGCTATCGAGCTCAAAGCTGCTCGCTCGATAGGCGTCGCGGAGGTTGAGATACGCGGCTTCGCCGATGTAGGCCGGATCCCCTTCCCGAAACCCTCCGTGACCGCGGATGGAGCACACGAGTCGATAGACCAGCTTGGCCCCGGCCTTGCGGTCATGAGCCATCGCGTGGTCCATGACCGCTCGCATGCGCATTGTCTTCCCGCGCTCACTGCCTGGATCGGGGACGATCGCCTCGGCCGCGCTGTAGCTGTCACCCCAGATGGCGATGGCGTTGGGGTCGATACCGGGAGCGGACTCGATGAAGGTGATCGCGTCGCAGTAGCCCCGGGCCTTGGACCCACGGGTTGATCTCTTGGCGCCGACGAAGCGCACCTGTGAGCTCGGGTGGTTGGAGCTCGAGCCGCTCGAGGGGGAGTGACCACGCGGCGTTCGCTTGCCGGGGAGCTCGAGGGGTGAGAACACCGGGGGAACATCGGCTCCGTCCGGTGGGCATCGGTCGGGCGACGCGCGGGAGGCCGAAACCGCGCTCTAGCGCGGAAACCCCGACTCGGCCGGACTCGGCCGAAGCACCGAGAGGAGTTCCCAAGCCGAAGGTCGCGGGTTCGACCCCCGTCGTCCGCTTAAGAGAGAAGGCCAGCTCACACGGAGATTTCTCGCACAAGAACCCGCTGGCAGTGCGCCGAAAACGGGCAGGGTGGCAACGAAAGTGGCAACGCGCTGAGCGTTTGGGCTGCTCTGGCGCGTCCTGCG
>JACCUC010000039.1 GCA_013812065.1 Thermoleophilaceae bacterium
CCTGGGACGCGACGCTGCTCGTTCACGCGCGGCGGGCCGGCATCCTCCCCGAGGAGCACCGTCCCAAGGTCTTCAGTACGAAGACTCCGCACTCCGTGGGGACGTTCCTCGTCGACGGGGCGGTGGCGGGAACCTGGCGGTACGAGGGCGGTGGCGTGCGGACCGAGCCCTTCGATCGGCTCGACGCAGCGACGCGGCGCGAGCTCGCCGAGGAGGCGGAGCGCCTGGCGGCCTTCCACGCCTGAGTGACTCTGGTGACGCCGGCTCTGAGCCGAAGCGCTCCCCGCGGGACCTCAGCCTTCCGGTCCAAGGACCCGCGGCCTGAAACACACTGCGACTCGACGAACGCGCGCCGGAACGTGCGGCGGGAGGCCGACCCGCGGTGAGTTCCATGCAGCACCTCGCTGACGGTGATGAGGCTGATCGCCCGCTCCTCGCCTCCGAGCAGATCGTCCAGATTCGAGCCGAGGCGCTGCGCTCCCACTCGATAAGAGATCGGTGTCGATCAGTACGGCCAGCGGTCCTCCGGCGGACCTACCCGCGCCCTCAGGCGCTGTAAGTCGTCGGCGAAGTCCTCATCGACCTCGAGGAGCCCGTCGAGCAGCTCTCGAAAGCGTTCAGGCGACAGGAAGCGGACTCGGGGCGGGCCGATGACCGCAACCGCAGCTCCGTTGCGCTCGATCTCTATCTCCTCGCCCGCGGCCACGCGGTTGAGCACGGCGGAGAAGCTCCGAGCCGCTTCGGTGGCGGTGATGCGAGTCACTCTCGGGAGCCTACGGATAAATCAGGCGGCAGCGCCGTGCCACTCGTCTCGTCGGACGACCGGCTCTTGATCAGCTCGATCCGCTAGTCATCCGGGTATCGCATGTCGAGTCTCGCTTGCGTTGACGCGTAGGCGAGGCAGGCGACTCTCGGGCGAAGGGGAGCATCTACGATCGCGGCATGATCGACCTGTTCGCCGGGATTTGCGTGAGCAACTACGAGGCGGCCCGACGTTGGTACGAGCGCCTGCTCGGCTCGGAGCCGAGCTTCGTCGCGCACGAGACCGAGTGCGTATGGGAGCTCGGCGAGCACCGGTTCGTCTTTATCGAGGAGACCCGGAGCGGGCCGGGCACGCGGTCATCACGATCTTCGTCGACGACCTCGACGCGCTGGTGGAAGGCATCGCGTCCCGCGGCGTCGAGCCTGCGCAGCGCGAGACCTACTCGAACGGCGTGCGCAAGGCGACCTACCGCGACCCGGATGGAAACGAGATCGGCTACGGCGGCTCTCCGGCCGGCTAGCTCAGTCCACCAGCCGCACCCTCAAGAAGTGCTGGGCGTAGCGCGAGCGATCTCGCACTAGGCGGGAATCCGCCTCAATTATCTCAATTCTGTAGCCATCAGGATGCCGCAGCGAGGTCGTGCCGCCCGAGCCGCGCCGGACCTTGTACTCTGCCGGTGAGACGTGGTCGATATGGGAGGAGCGAATGGCAGGCAAAGTCGTGGTCAACCTCGCCACCGGACTTGAGGACGCCGAACGGGTGACGGTGGCGTTCCTCGTGGGGGGCGCTGCGGTCGAGCAGGGACGAGAGGTGACCATGTTCCTCACCAAGGAGGCCGTGCGGCTTGCCCTTCCCGGTCATGGCGAGGCGGTGGCCTGCGAGGGGTGCCCGCCTCTCTCGCGGCTCCTCGAGCAGTACAGCGAGGGTGGCGGCACGTTGCTCGTCTGTCCGATCTGCTTCAACGCCCGCAAGCTGAGCGAGGGCGACCTCGCCGACAACGCGAGGCTCGCCGGAGCCACGCCGTTGTGGGAATGGATCGGCGAAGGCGACGCCACGGTGTTCAGCTACTGAGCTCGAGCGCGATCTGAGGCGCCGGAGCGCTCACAGGTCGCGCCGGTCGAACAGACCGCGCGCGACCGCTCCGACGACTCCGAGGTAGAGGGGCGACCACAGCCAGCGCGGAACACCGTCTCGCTACCATCCGCGCCGCGCGGCGAGGTAGCTCAGTTGGTAGAGCACACGACTGAAAATCGTGGTGTCCCCGGTTCGATTCCGGGCCTCGCCACTTGCCGGTCCCGGGTCGCCGGGGGAGATTAGGCGGCCTCAGCCCGCCCGCGCTCCGCGCAGCGCCGGAAGCACCTGCTCGCCGTAGACGCTCAGGGCCCCGAGCGGGTCCGCTCCCGAGGTGTTCTGCAGGCACACGATCGTCGCGCCCAGCTGCTCGATCTCGCGTACTCGCTCGACGTGGTGATCGGGGTCCGAGGAGACGATGAATGCCTGCTTGAACTCCTCGTCCGACATCTGATCCTCGGCGTGGCGGTACATCGACTGGGGGTCGCTCCAGTCGTCGCGAAAGAACTCGGGCTGCTGGGCGGACTTCCACACGCGCGCGCCCTCGAGCGCGGTGTCGTCGTCCTGCGCCCAGGAGAAGCCCGCCTGGAGGATGATCTCGCCGGGGTCCTTGCCGGCGTCCTCGCAGGCGCCCTTGTAGACGTCGATCACGTCGGGGGCCATCTCAGGATCGCCGAGCGTCCACAGGCCGTCGCTGAGGCGCGCCGCGATGCGTGCGGCTCGCGGCCCGAACGCGGAGACGTAGATCGGCGGTCGGCGCTCGGCGCGGGTGTGCAGCAGCGCACGCTTCGTGCGAAAGAAGCGACCGTCGTAGTCGAGCCGCTCGCCGTCGAACAGGCGGCCGATGATCTCGAGCGCCTCCTCCATGCGGTCGACCTGCTCGCGGACGGGCGGCCAGTCCAT
>JACCUC010000044.1 GCA_013812065.1 Thermoleophilaceae bacterium
GCTCGCCGGAGCGGGCGTCGCCGCCCATCGGGCGCTCAAGCGACGGCGCCAGAGCCGCCGGTCGCTCGAGGCCGAGGTTCGCGACCACCAAGAGGCCTCAGAGCGCCTGTTCTCGTCGCTGCGCGACCTAGTCTCCGAGCTGCGCACCGACGACGTCCTGCGAAAGATCATGGACAACGCCCAGGCCGCCCTGCTCGGGCGCGAGATCGCGGTCCTGGTCTCGGTCGGCGAGGAGGTCCAAGCGCACGGCTCTGCCGGCGTACCGGCCGACGCGCTGCGAGGACTCGAGCGCTGGGCGTCCGGGAGCTTCGAGCGCCTCGAACAGCCCCGCACGCTTCCCGACCTCGCGGCCGTGTCCGAGCTGGCTGATCTCGCCGCGCACCCCGAGACGCCGCTCGGTGCCCTCTCGGCTGCCCCGCTGGTCTTCAAGGGCAGCCGGCTCGGCACGCTCGTCGCCCTTACCCGCGGCACCGACGCGTTCCTCCCCAAGGAGATCGCGCTGCTCGAGGTCTACGCCGCCGAGGCTGCGATCGCGCTTGCCAACGCCCGGCTCGTCGAGCGGCTCGAGAGTCTCGCCCGCCACGATTCGCTGACTGGGCTGCTCAACCACGGCGAGTTCCAGGAGACGCTCGCAAGCGAGCTCGAGGGCGCGCAGCGCCGGGGCGAGACCCTGAGCGTCGCCATGCTCGACCTCGACCGCTTCAAGGGCGTCAACGATGAGTACGGCCACCCCGAGGGCGACCGGGTCCTCCGCATGGTGGCCGACGAGATCCGCGCCGCATGCGGCCCGGACGACACCGCGGCCCGGATCGGCGGGGACGAGTTCGCCCTCATCCTCCCCCGTCGGACGACGGCCGAGACCGAGGCGCTCACCGTCCGCCTCGAGCGCGAGATCGTCTCCTTCGGAGTCGGAGCCGGTGTCTCCTCGGGTGTCGCCGAGTGGCCGAAGGCCGGCCCGAGCCAGAGCCTCCTGCTCTTCAATGCCGACCGGGCGCTGTACGAGGCCAAGGTGGCGCGGCGCGCCGAGGCCGAGCGCACCTCGGGCGTCCCGCGACTCGATCCGGCGATGAGCATGGACCCCGATGTGAACGTCATGGCCCACCGCCGCGGTCTGACCGCCGCACTGGCTCGCGCAGTCGACGCCAAGGACTCCTACACCCGCAGCCATTGTGAGACCGTCGCCGAGTTGTCCGCGGCGATCGCCCGGGAGCTTGGATTCGACCCGAGCAGCGTACTCAAGATGCGCCTCGCCGGGCTCCTGCACGACGTCGGCAAGATCGGAATCGCCGACGCCATCCTGCAGAAGCCGGCCAAGCTCACCGACGAGGAGTTCGAGATCATGAAGACCCACGCCGCGCTCGGCCACTCGATTCTCTACGCCGCCGAGCTATTCGAGGAGTCCCAGTGGATCCTCCATCACCACGAGCGGATCGACGGCCGTGGGTATCCCGACGGGCTCGGCGGGGAAGATGTCCCGCTCGAATCGCGCATCATCCTCGTCGCCGACGCGTTCGAGGCCATGACCTCCGACCGCCCTTACCGCCGCGGCCGTCCCGAGGCCGATGCGCTCGAGGAGCTCGAGCGCCACGCGGGCACCCAATTCGACCCGGATTGCGCCGTCGCGCTGAAGCGGATCCTGCGGCGCGATCCACAGTGGTCAGCTACGGCCAACGGCAGACAGACCCTCCGCGCGGTCGAGGCTTCGTAAGGGCGCGAGGTTTAGCTCAGCATCCAGGCGGGAGCGGGCTCCGACCCGGCGGCCGGCACGGTCGCCGGGTCTCCGCGCAGCGCTCGCCACGCACGCGCCGTCACGTCGTCGCCGCGATCGCCCGGGCGCCAGGCCGCGGCCTGTGAGCGGACGGCCGCGTGTGCACGGACCTGCTCCTCGATCTCGGCGGCGAGTCGCCGCGCGTGGTCGACCCCCGCTCCTGGAACGATCAAGGCCAACCGCCGGCCACCATGACGAGCCGCCGTGCCTCCGCAGCGGTCGGCGGCGCCCGACACGACGCGGGCGACGCTGCGCAGCGCCGCATCCCCCGCGGCGTAGCCGTCGCGCCGGTTGACCTCCCCGAGCCGGGTGAGCTCGAACATGACCACCGCGAACGGCGCCCCCTGGACCTCCGACCGCTCGGCCTCGGCCCGGGCGACCGTGTGGAAGTGGCTGTGGGAGTAGAGCATCGTCAGGCTGTCGGTCATCCCGAGCTCCGAGAGGCCGAGCAGCGACTGGCCGTCGCGGTGTCCCTCGACCTCCGGATCCTCGAGGGCGGCGGCGAGCGCGCCCCGCTCGTGCTCGGGCGGATTGGTGCGGACGGCCTCCACGAACGCCTGCACGACCGCGGGGTCGAACTGCGTCCCCGCGCAGCGCTCGAGCTCCGCGCAGGCGTCGTCGGTCGTCATGCGCCGCCGGTAGGGGCGCTCGGCGATCATGGCGCTGAACGAGTCGGCGACGCAGATGATGCGGGCCTCGAGGGGGATCTGCTCGCCCTTGAGGCGCACGGGGTAGCCGCCCCCGTCGTAGCGCTCGTGGTGATGGAGGATGGCCCGAGTCATCGGCGCCAGCGCGGGCACCTGCTGGACGAGGCGGCTGCCGATGCGCGGGTGCAGGTTGACGATCGCCCGCTCCTCCTCGGTCAGCGGGCCCGGCTTCATCAGGATCTGCTCGGAGATCCCGAGCTTTCCCACGTCGTGGAGCAGCGAGGCGAAGATCAGCGCCTCGCGGTGGTCGGGCTCGAAGTCGAAGCGCTCGCCCACCACGCGCACGTAGTGGGCGACCTCCTCGGAGTGCCCGCGCAGAAACGGGTCCTTGGCCTCGAGCGCCTCGGCGAGCATGGCCACCGTGGACAGGTAGGCGCGGCGCAGCTCGCCGCGCAGCTGGGCGCCGTCGAGCACCGCCCCGGCGTGGTCACCGAGGGCGAGCAGGATCTGGTCGTCCTGGTCCTCGAAGCCGCCCTTGCGGTTGGCGCACACGACGACGCCGTCGAACTCGTCGCGCACGTAGATCGGAATGGCCACGAGGTTGTGGATCTCCTCGTCGGCCTTGCCCCCCTCGTCGCCGGCCCGCGGTTTGTCCTCGCGCACGGTCGTGTCGCGCTCGATCACCTCGGAGGCGAAGCGCTGCACCAGACGACTGTCGCTCGGGTCGCGCTCGAAGCCCTCGGCGGCGATCAGGTCCAGGTCGCCGTCGCCGTCGGCGTCGCGACGCGAGAGCAGCAGTCCCTTCTCGGCCTCGAGCATCCTGGTCGCGGTGCGCAGCACGAGCTCGGAGACGCTGCGCGGATCGGCCAGCGGTCCGCGCTCGCGGTGCATCTCGGAGACCCGTTCTCGAAGCTCGCGCGAGTACGCCCGCTCGGCCTCGCGGGCACCGTCGGTCTCGCGCGCCTTGGCCGCCGCAGAGGCCCACGTCCACAGGAGCGCGAACCCGGCCACCACGGTCGCGCCGCCGGCGATGAGGCCGTCGACGCGGCCGAGGCGACTCGCCGACAGCGCGATCCCGACGACGTAGGCCGCCACTGCGGCCAGCACCACGGCGGCGAGGACGACGGCCACCGGGGCTCGCTCCCGGCGATCCATGGTGGGCATTGTGGCGGGTCGGACTCCTGGATGCGTCGGTCCCGGACATAAGGCGCTCAGGCCAGCGCGGCAAGCAGCGCCGCCGACTCGGACGCTACGGCCGGTGAGCTGCCGGGCAGCCACTCCTCGAGCGCCGCGAACGACGTCTCGCACAGCCCCGCGCCCACCTGGCGACCCATGATCTCGAGCACTTGGTCGGGCGCAAGAGCCCCCCGGTACGGTCGCTCGGCGCTCAGCGCCTCATACATGTCAGCCACGGCCAGTATTCGCGCGGGGACGGAGAGCTCGTCGGCGTCGAGACCGCGATGGTAGCCGCGCCCGTCGAGGCGCTCGTGATGGGAGGCGGCGACCTCGGCCACCCGGTCGAGTCGCGGGACCCGCCTGAGGATCAGGGCCGTATGGGGCGGGATGGCGGCGCATGATCCGCCACTCGTCGGCGGTCAGCTTCTCCGCCTTGTCGAGGATCCGGTTCGAGACCCCGAGCTTGCCGATGTCGTGCAGCAGCGCCGCCCGGCGCAGGTCGCGCACCTCCTGGCCGGCAGGTCGAGCACCTCGGCGATGCCGACCGCGACCCTGGCCACGCCGAGCGAGTGGCGGTAGGTCCACGGCGACTTGGCGTCGACGACCTGCGCGAAAGCCTCGCTGACTCGGTCGAGGGTCTCCTCGTCGGCCTCGAGGACACGGTCTTC
>JACCUC010000046.1 GCA_013812065.1 Thermoleophilaceae bacterium
TGCTGCTCCTGCAGCCGCTCTTCAAGTGCTGGACCGGCCGCTGCCAGACCTGCCAACAGCCCGTGGAGCTCGATCGGCTTCCGCTGCACCGGGAACGACACGACGAGTGAGATCTACCAAAGCACTACTAGGGGGGTCGAGCGAAACTCGGGGATCCCGCTTCCCATGCGGGATCTAGGCAGGTCGGGCGGGCGGTTACCCCAAGATCGGGGCGGTGTTACCCCACCAGCCGGGGGTCAGGACCACAGAGGTGTGGGCTCCATGGACGCATCGAAGGTACCACCGCGCTCGGCGGCGACCGAGCTTGCAGGACTCCTCGACTCCCCCGAGATCGGGCGGTTGATCGCTGAGCTTGACGCGACCCGTTGGACCGGTCGTCCCGGCTATCCGCTCCGCGCGATGGTCGGCGTGGCGCTCGCCAAGAGCCTCTACAGCATCCCCCATCGTGGACCCGCACCGTCGCCCTCGTGCGCGAGCACGCGGCGCTGAGGGAGGCCATCGGCGGGGAGTGCCCGAGCGTCTACGCCGCCTACCGCTTCGCCGCCAGCTCCGCGCCTACTCCGACCTACTCGATAGCTGCATCGCCCGAGTGCTGGATCGCTTGCATCGGGAGAACCCCGACTTCGGCCGCGACCTTGCCATCGACGCCTCGGACCTGCCCGCCTGCGCGAACGGGCAGCGGTATCTCTCGAAGAATGGCCCCCAGCGCGAGCGCTTCTCCGATCCCGACGCGAGCTGGGGACACCGCTCGGCGGTTAGCACTCGCAAGGGTGGCGGGTTCTACGGCTACAAGGTCCACGCCGCCGTCTGCGCCCGCACGGACCTCCCGGTCGCTTGGCAGGTCGAGACGGCCGGGAGCCACGAGTCCAACTACGCCGCGCCTCTGCTCGACACGGTGAAGGGGCGCGGCTTCGCCGCCGAGACGACCACGCCCGACATGGGCTACGACAACGAGCGCGTCTACGGCGAGTGTGAAGACCGTGACTCCCGACCGATCATCCCGCTCCGCGACACCCCCGGCGTAAAGCGTGGCGACCATCGCCCGCCCGAGTGCGATCACGGGACGTCGACCTTCGCCGGGTCGGACCCTTCGCGCGGCGCGTCCAAGTGGTGCTGCCCGACCAGCGTGTGCGAGCCCGAGCGCCGGTGGGTCAAGGCCGACCGCCTGCATCCCCTCATCCCCCGTGAGTCGAAGCGGTGGAAGTCGCTCTACCGAGGCCGCGCCTCCGTCGAGCGGGAGTTCGGGCGGCTCAAGAACGAGTGGGCGCCGCTGCGACTCCGTGTCCGTGGGATCGAGCGGGTTCGGCTCCATAGCGACTTGACGATTCTCGCCAAGCTCGCGTCGAAGCTCGGTAAGCTTCGCGCCGATGCCCAAGCGGCTCGATTTCCTGTAGCGACGTGCCCGAGCGCCGCCCGAGGTCAGTCGCCCTTCGGGGCGGCGTGGTCCCCCTCGGGCTAAGGCGCTCGCTGTTCCGGCGGGCACCGGGTGTCCGCGTAGGAGCAGAACACGCAACAGTCACCGGACGCGGGGTGAAGTAGCCCGCTGCATCCCTCGCATCGGTAGAAGTGCTGGCACGCGTTCGTCGGCATCGTCTCCGTCTTGGCAAACCCGCAGAATGGGCAGGTAATCGTGGCCTTGACCGTTATCCCCGACACGGGTGGAACGCTAGCGAGGAGTTTCGCTCGCCGTTTCGCCAGACCCTCCTAGACTAGTTTAGGCTAGGAGGTGGCGCGGAGCGGTCAACCGCTTGGCTGGATGTCGCACCCCCCTAGAGCGAGCCCGCGCGATCAGCTGACGTCCGTAGCGTCATAGACATCGATGGCCGGCGTTGACATCACGCGGTCAGCCATCTCGCGCTTCAGGACAGCAAGACGCTTCTCGTCCTCCGCGGAACGCCGTTCCTTACGTGCCAGCTCGATGAACTCGTAAGTCACGTACCCCTCGCGGACGACGAGCGCGACCACGCGGTCTCGGTAGCCGAGTCGGAAGACGAACCGTTCGAGTGTCCGACCACGCTCGGAGCGTTCAAGCTTCGGGTCGACGACGTAGCGATCCTCGGTCACGGCGCGGGTGACCAGCTCGAAGGCATCGCGCGCACCGGGGCCGCCGAACGCGGTCTCGACCGTGATCTCACGTCGCTCCGGCGAACCATCGGGTTCGAGCAGCGGCAAGGCGCGCTCCAGGACCTTGAACGCATGTGCGACCCCGCCCGGGGAGCCTGGCCCGTGGTAGCACATCATGTCGTCGAACGAGAACACGATGGAGTGCCCTTGGTCGACCACCCCGATCGTGCTGTTCATCTGGCGCTCCCCTCCCCCGCTCGAGGGCACAGTAGCGCAGGTGATCGCCGCTGCGTAAGGAGCAGAAGCTACGTCTCGCTCGTCGCGCCAGAGCAGGACCGGACCGCATGCGACGTGCCGCCGTCAACGAGGCCCAAGCGCGCGCAGTACGATCGACCTGTGCCCGATCGCCTGTTCTTCACGGACTCCGACGAGGCCAATGCGCTGATCGCCTCGGATGCGATGGCACTGCTGGTCGGGTTCGTGCTCGACCAGCAGGTACCCGTGCAGAAGGCATTCGCCGGGCCCTTGGCGCTGCGAGAGCGCCTCGGTAGCCTCGACGCCGCCACGCTGGCGTCCGCCGATCTCGAGCCCGCGTTCCGGGCCAGGCCCGCGCTCCATCGCTTCCCGGGATCAATGGCCCAGCGCGTGCACGACCTGGCTGTGCACGTGCGCGACCACTACGACGGCGATCCCGCGCGCATTTGGACCGAGGCGAGGGACTCGGAGGCGCTGCGCGCCAACCTCGCGGGCCTCCCCGGGTTCGGCGATATGAAGATCAAGGCCCTCGGCGCCGTCCTCGCCAAGCGCTTCGGCGTGGACGCCGCGCGCGACCTCGTGCCATGGCATCCGACGCTGGGCGACGTCGACTCCCCACGGGCGCTCGTCGACTACCAGGCGGCCAAACGCGCACACAAGGCCGAATGGTCGAAGGCTCCGGCGGGCTTGTAGCGACGGTCGCGGCTGGCCAAGCGCGGATCGGGGCGGCGCCAACCGGTCGCCTCTCAGCGAGAGCACTAACGTGAGGCGATGACGGCCGCGAGCGAGGAAGAGGCCGTCTGGGTCGGCCTCGACCTGGGGACGCAGAGCGTTCGGGCGCTCGCGGTGTCAGCCAGCGGCCGGGTGATTGGGAGCGGCTCGCGACCGCTCGCCGGCCGGCGGGACGGTGACCGCCACGAGCAGGATCCCGCGCAGTGGTGGGAGGCGCTCGCCGCCGCCTCCCGTGCGGCACTCCGCGGTATGTCGCCCGAGAGCGTTCGGGGGTTGGCGATCGACGGGACCTCGGGGACGGTCCTGCTCGTCGACCCTGCGGGCGCCCCCATCACGCCCGCCTTGATGTACGACGACTCGCGCGCGACCGACCAGGCGCGGCGGGTCAACGAAGGGGGTAGAGCGGTCTGGAGCTCGCTGGGCTACCGGATGCAGGCGGGGTGGGCGCTCCCGAAGGTGCTGTGGATGCTCGAGGAATGGCCCGAGCTCGCGCGAGGCGCGCGGCTTGCCCACCAGCCCGACTACGTCACCCGGAGGCTCTGCGGGCACGAGGTCCCTGCCGACACGAGCCACGCACTCAAGACG
>JACCUC010000050.1 GCA_013812065.1 Thermoleophilaceae bacterium
TCGGTGGGCTCGCCCGCGAGGTCGGCCTCCCGTGCGTGGTCAAGCCGCTCTCCCTCTCGGCGAGCCAGGGCGTGATCCGCGCCGACGACCCCGCCGCCGCTGCCCGCGCGGCCGAGCGCGTGCGAAGCATCCTCGGCGAGGCCGGCCACGACGCCCCGGGCGAGCGGCTGCTGGTCGAGCGCTACGTCCCCGGCGCCGAGGTCGCCGTCGAGGCACTTCTGAGCGGCGGGGAGCTGGAGATCCTCGCCGTCTTCGACAAGCCCGATCCGCTCGAGGGCCCCTACTTCGAGGAGACGCTGCTCGTTACGCCCTCGCGCCTTCCCGCGCCGAGCGTCCGGGCCGTCGAACGGGTGACCAGCGCGGCCGCGGCCACGCTCGGGCTGCGAGAAGGGCCCATACACGCCGAGCTGCGCGTGACGGACGGCGGTGAGGTCGTCGTCCTCGAGCTCGCCGCGCGCACGGTCGGAGGACTATGCGCCCGCGCGCTGCGCTTCGGCCTGGGCGTTTCGCTCGAGGAGCTCGTCCTGCGCCAGGCGCTCGGGTTGCCGCTAGGCGGACTGCGCCGTGAGATCGCGGCCGCCGGGGTGATGATGCTGCCCATCCCGCGTGCGGGCGTCCTCGAGGAGGTGACCGGCCGGGAGCAGGCTTTCGCGGTCCCGGGAATCGCCGGGCTCGAGCTCTCGATCCGCCCCGGCCGGCCGGTGCGACCGCTTCCCGAGGGCGACCGCTATCTGGGCTTCCTGTTCGCGCGCGCCGAGGCTCCCGAGGGGGTCGAGCGGGCTCTGCGCGAGGCGCACGCCGAGCTCGAGATCCGGGTCGCCGCGCCCGTCGAGGCACCCCAGCCACCGGCGGCGGTGCCGGCATGAGGACGCTGCTCGTCTCCACCTACGAGCTCGGCCACCAGCCGCTGCACCTGGCGTCGCCGGCCGCCGCGCTGATCGAGGCCGGACACGAGGTGCGCTGCCTCGACCTCTCGGTCGAGCCGTGGAGTCCCGAGCTCGTCGACTGGTCCGAGGCGGTCGCAATCTCGGTGCCGATGCACACCGCCATGCGGCTCGCCCTGCCCGCGGCGCGTGCGGTGCGGCGCCGCCGGCCCGAGCTGCCGATCTGCCTCTACGGCCTGTACGCGCCGGTCAGCCGCGACCTCACCGTCGGGGCGGTCGCCGATCGCGTGATCGCCGGCGAGTACGAGCCTGCCCTCACCGGATGGGTGGACGCGCTCGCCGCTCGGGCGGAGCAAAGCGGGCCACCCGCCGCCCGGTTCGAGCTTCGCCTAGACCGCACATCCTTCTCCCTCCCCGCCCGCCATCTCCTCCCGCCACTCGAGCGCTACGCCCACCTCGCCCTCGACGGCGAGGAGCGCGCCGTCGGCTACGTGGAGGCCACCCATGGCTGCCGCCATCGCTGCCGCCACTGCCCGCTGCCCGCGGTCTATGACGGAGCGCTGCGCGTCGTCGGCGGCGACACGGTGCTGGGCGACGTCGAGCAGCTCGTCGACCTCGGCGCACGCCACGTCACCTTCGGCGATCCGGACTTCCTCAACGGGCCGACGCACTCCCTGCGGGTCGTCCGCGCCGTGCGCGAGCGCTTCCCCGAACTGACCTTCGATTGCACGGTCAAGGTCGAGCACGTCCTGCGCCACGCCGAGCTGTGGCCCGAGCTGGCGGCGAGCGGGTGTCTGTTCGTCGTCACCGCGATCGAGTCGCTCAACGACGACATCCTTGCGCGGCTCGACAAGGGCCACACCGCCGCCGAGGCGGCCGCTGCGGTCGAGCTCCTGCGCGAGCACGGCATCGAGCCTCGGCCCACCTTCCTCCCGTTCACTCCCTGGACCACGCTTGCCGACGTGCTCGAGCTGCTCGACTTCGTCGCTCGCCACGACCTCGTCGGCAACGTCGACCCCGTGCAGTACTCGCTCAGGCTCCTCCTCCCGGAGGGCTCCCTCCTGTTCGATCGCCCCGACGCAACGCTACGCGAGGGCCTGGGCGACTACGACGCCGAGCGCCTGACCTACGCCTGGCGGGCCGCCGACCCGATGGTCGATCTGCTGCAGGCCCGCCTCGTTGCGCTCACCGAGCAGGCAGCGGCGGCCGGGGAGCCTGGGACCGAGACCTTCGTCCGCGTGCGCGCCGCCGCGCTCGAGGTCGCGGGGATCGAGCCCGAGCCGGCGCTCGCGATCCCCCAGGGCTCGACGGAGGGGCGCCCCCGGCTCACCGAGCCCTGGTTCTGCTGAGCGGAGCCGACCGAGGGCCAGTTGGGCTCTCTCGGCGAAGGCTAGGTGGAGTACCCGGGCGCTCGCCGCCCCTCCGGCGCCAGCCCGCCCGGATGCGGCGGGCCCTCGGGCGCCTCGTCTGAGATCCCGAGCCCCTCGGCGATGACCAGGAACGCGCGGGCGTACGGCGAGGCTTCGGTGCGCCGGCGAAGCGAGCGCCAGTCGATCTGCTCGCGCACCGAGCGGGCGATATTGATCAGAGGCTCGAGATCGAGGTAGTGCTCGTGCAGGGCGAGCAGCCTGGCTACGAGGACGTCCTCGACCAGCATCACGTGAATCGACACACCGAGCACGTCGAGCTTCGGGCTGCGCTCGAAGAGCTCGTCGTCCACCACCAGGCCGATCGGCTCGAAGATGAGGTCGACGAGCACGTCGCCGTCCCAGGCCTTGACGAGCCACTCCTCGGGAGGGTGCTCGGCGCGCAGGCCGGCCCCTACCAAGGCCTCCAGTGCACGCTCTGCGTCGCGCGGGCGCACCATGTAGTCGAGGTCGCTGGCGGACGCCGATCCGCCGCGCGCCCAGCACGCCACCCCGCCTGCGAGGACGAAGTCGAGCTCGGCCGCGTTGAGCGCGGCCGACGTCTTCTTGAGCGTCTCCTGGATCTCGTCGAAGCTGGGGGTGGCCGGGCTCATCCGGCCCGGCACCGTACCGTGCGCAGCCAGGGCGGGCGCATCGCTCGGCGCGTTCGCGCTTCGCCGAACGGGTACCGAAGCCGGAGATGCCGACCGACCCCCACGCCGGCTCCGCCGCCGCCCCGCTCCGCATCGCCGCCGCGGGCGACGTGCACGTCTCCCCGACCAATCGCGACCAGGTCGAGGCCGCCTTCGCGCGTCTCGCGGGCACCGCCGACCTCGTCCTTCTCGCCGGCGACCTGACGACCCACGGCGAACCCGAGCAGGCCGCCGTGCTCGCGAAGATCTGCCGCCCGCTCGAGATGCCGATCTTCGCCGTCCTAGGCAACCACGACTGGCACTGCGGGCGCGGCGAGGAGATCGCCGCCGCGCTGGCCGAGGGCGGCGTGCGGGTGCTCGAGCGCGAGGCGGCGACCTGCCGGGTGCACGGCATCATGGTCGGCGTGGCGGGCGTCAAGGGCTTCGTCGGCGGCTTCGACGGCTCGTTCCTGCCCGACTTCGGCGAGCCGCTGCTGCGCGAGGTCTACGCCGAGTGCGGACGCGAGACCGACGCGCTCGACCGCGGTCTCGAGGCTGTCGCCGAGTGCGACCTGCGAATCGCCCTCCTGCACTACGCGCCGACGCCGGCGACCCTCCAGGGCGAGCCGCCGGGGATCTTCGCCTTCCTGGGCTCGGACCGCCTGGCCGAGCCGATCGTCAGGCACCGCCCCGATCTGGTGCTCCACGGGCACGCGCACGCCGGCACGGTCGAGGGGACGATCGAGGGCGTGCCGGTGTTCAACGTCTCCGTCCCGGTGATCAAGCGCGACTTCTGGCTGTTCGAGCACGCCGGGGCGCCGCGCGCCGAGCGGGAGGGTCTCAAGCTTCGCACCGCCTGACCGGCGCGCCGCACGGGAGGGCCTGCGAGACGACGAAGGGCGGCCACCGGGGCCGCCCTTCGGGTCGTCCGTGTGATCGGCGTAACCGCGCTACTGCGTGTCGATCGTGATCTTGGCCTCACCGATCGGGAGTCCCTTCTCGAACGCGTCGACCTCGAACGTCTTGTTGAGGAGCTTCGCCGCGTCCTCGGTCAGGGTCACCTCGGTGCCCTCGAGGATGGCCTTATCGCCCTTCGTCTCGAGCGGCTCGAGCGTCGATCCGTTGAGGAAGAACGTCTCCGCGTCCTCAGCCGCGACCTCGCCGTTCGCGCTCACCGTAGTGGTGAGCTTCGAGTTTCCGGGGTTGACCACGAAGTCGTTCAGCTCGACCTCGGTGTCGCCGGCCGTGAGGCTCAGGCCGCTGCCCTCGTGCATGATCTCGCCGCGCACGAACGGGTTGGTGCTGCCCGGCTCGAAGTAGGTCACGTTGCCGCCGGTGATCGGGAAGCTCGCGACGCCCTTCTCGCTGATCTTCGCGTCGCCGACGGGCCCGGGGGTGACCTCGAGCTTCTCGAGAGCGTCGGTGAACTCCGAGTCGAGCGTGACGGCGGTGCTCTTTCCGCTCAGGTTGTTGACCTCGGCCACGGGCTCGGGCCCCTGCGGAGCCTGCTGTGCCGGCTGCTGGGACTGTGCCTGCGGTGCGCCACCGCCACCGCCCTCCTGGCCGCCGCAGCCGGCCGCCACCAGGGCGACCGCGCCGAGCGTGGCCGGGATCGTGAGTAGTCGTCTACTCATGAGAAACCTCCATCGTTGATGTCACGAATTACTTCGCAACAGACGGCCGAGCGGATGCCTTCAAGCCGCCCGAGATGGCCGGCGCGCCTCAGGAGATCGGGACCCTCACGACCGGCGGCTCCGAGGGCGTGCGCGCACCGCCGGCCCGCTCCCGCGTCACGTAGACAGCTTCGACGTCCTCGACGTTGCCCGATATCCCGGTCGTCGCCACTCCGCTCGGTGTCGGGTTGAACAGCGAGGCGGGGACGAGCCTTCCGTCGCGCTCCATCCACATCTCGTACGTCCTCCGCGAGCCGAGATCGGGTAGGCCGGTCAGGCGCAGGACGGCATCCTCGTCTCCGGAGGCGATGGTGAGCTCGGCGCCGACGTCGGGAAGGCGATCGCGGTCGACGGCTCCGGCCACGCTGCGCCGATCGAGCTCGGCCGTGCCGAGCGCCCAGCCGCCCAACCCGCCGGCGAGTGCGAGCAGACCGGCGCCAAGCACGGCGACGGCCGGGCGCAACGCCGGGATCGAGGCGGGGCGGAATCGAATCCGCCGACGGCGAGCCCGGGTCGCCGGAACCGGGGACGCCTCGTCGGCAGGCACGTTCGACCGCTCGCCCGCGACCTCGCCCAGGATCCGCTCCCGCAGCGAGGCCGGAGGCTCGATCGACTCGACCGAGCGGGCAAGGGCCTCGGCACCGATCCGCAGGCGCCCGAGCTGCTCCCGGCACGACGCGCAGCCCACTAGGTGCTGCTCGAGCTCCTGTGCCTCGACGGTGGTCAGCGCGCCGAGCAGGTGGGGAGCGAGGTCCTCCTCGTAGCGCTCGTGGTCCCGAGCCATCACGCGGCGTCCCCGGCCAGGTGGCCGCGCATCTTCTCGAGCCCAAGGCGCATCCGTCCCTTGACCGTGCCCATCGGCTCCTCGAGCAACCCCGCGATCTCACTATGGGAGAAGCCGCCGAAATAGGCGAGCTCGATGACCTTGCGTTGAGGCGGAGGCAGCTCACCGAGCGCCGCGTGGACCTCGCCCGCCTCCTCGCGGCGGACGACCTCGACGTCCGTTCGCTCGCTCGCCTCCCAGCGGTCCTCCATGTCCTCGACCACGGTCTGGCGCCGCGTATGCACGACGTTGCGCCTCAGCACGTCGATGGCTCGGCGATGAGCGATGGCGAGCAGCCAGGTGCGCACGCTTCCGCGCTCGGGCACGTAGCGGGAGCGACTCCGCCACACGGTGAGAAAGGCCTCCTGGACGGCGTCCTCGGCCGGTCCCCGAGAGCCGAGGATACGGTAGGCGAGCGAGTATGCCGCGCGCGCGTGGCGGTCGTAGATCAACGCGAAGGCCCGCGAGACCACCTCCTCGGCGGCGTCTTCCACGGCGACGCCCATCAGGTCCTCATCGGCCAGCCGCGCGAGGGAGCGAGCAACTTCGGGTCGACCGGCCGAGGCGGCCTCCTTTGTGCGGTCGATCGGTGGTTCCTCAGCTCGGTGTGGAATCGGTGAAACCTGCTCGGCGGCTCATGTTGATGCGCCTTCCTACGCGTTCGCGGGCGCCGCGCGGCCGGATCAGCGTCGAGAGCTGTCTCCGGCGGGAGTCAAACCTCGACGCCCCGGCCGGCTAGCCACTCGGCCACCTCGTCCGGCGGCTGTCCTCCCTCGAACTCCGCGCGCGCGGCCAGGCGCAGGAGGTCCTCGCGCCGGTCGTCGAGCTCGTCGCGGCGGTAGGCCAGGTAGTTGGCGACCGCGGCGGTCATCGTCACGCCGGGCATGTCGCCCTCGGGGTCGACGCTGCGCCGGGCTTCCTCGAGCCGGTCGGTGAGGTTCGCGATGGCGGTGATCGGCTCGTCGGCATCCTCGAGATAGAGGACGAAATCGCCGATATCGGCATCCACACCGCTCGGATCGGCTACCTCGGCCGCGCGCTGGACGGCCTCGGTGACGGTCAGCGGCTCGGGGTCTGTGGGCATTTCGCGACGTCTCCTCTCGCTCGGGCTGCGTCCGCTCCTACCCGCCGCCCCCGGCGCCAATGCGGGCGGTCGCGGCTCGTCCCTTCGCACGGCGCGTGCGTCTACGCCGGCCAGCGCTCGCGCACCCAGGCCATCTCCCAGAACGCGAGCTCGTAGCGGCTGCTGGTCAGAAAGGCCTCGGTCATGCGCGCTCGCCCAGCGGGCGATACGTCTGCTCCTACGCGGTCGCACAGCTCGCGGCACCAGCGGGCGAGCTCCGCGAACTCCTGCGAGGCGTACATCTCGATCCACTTCGCGTAGCGCTCGTCCTCCGGGAGCCCCCGCTCGGCGAGCACTCGCCCGATCTCGCTGAAGCCCCACATGCACGGCAAGAGCGCGGCGACGAGCTCCGCGAAGTCCTCGTGAGCGGCCATGCGGACCAGGAAGTCGGTGTAGCCGCGGGTCGTCGGCAGCATCGCCTCGCGCTCGAGCTCGGCGCGGTCGATCCCGAGCTCGGCGGCGTAGGAGCGGTGAAGGTCCATCTCCTCGCGCAGCACGGCCTGGGCGAGCTCGGCGAAGCGGCCCATGGTCTCGAGGTCCGGCGCGCGCGCGGCACCGAGGGCGAGCATCCGCGCGTACTCGATCAGGAACAGGTAGTCCTGGCGGATCCACAGGGCGAAGCGCTCGCCGTCGAGCGTTCCCTCGCCGATCCCGCGCACGAACGGATGGTCGTGCTGGGCATGCCAGACGGTCGCGGCGGTGGCGCGCAGCTCGTCGCTGAATCGAGAGTCCATCGTGACGCTCAGAGGCCCGAGCCGAGCGCGTTCCAGAACATGAGCTCGTAGGCCTGTAGCACGCGTGCCGCGCGGCCGGCCGCAACCGGCGGCTCGCCGGCGGCGAGGCCGGCGTCGACGACCCCGAGCGCCGCCTCCTCGAACCCGGGGGTCGGGGTCGCGAAGAAGTCGAAGAAGGCCCACGGCCTCCTCGGGCGCGCCGTGCCGGTCGCGCAACGCTTGCGCCACGCGCCCGCAGTTGTGCCCCCATGCGGCGAGGTTGCCCAGGAAGGCGAGCGCCGCCGCGCTGCTCGGGGCGTTGAGGGCGAGCCACGCCACGAAGGCCGGATGGCGCGTTGCTCGGCGGCGAGGGCGTGCAAGCGCTCGGGCGGGACGCGCCCCTCGGCGAGCGCATCGGGGAAGGGATGGGCGCGAATCGCCCGCTCGACCTCCTCGAAGTCGCCCCTCACGGCTTCGAGCAGCTCGGAGCCGCTGGTGGTCGCGGTCGGCGGCGTCACGGTCCTCCCTTCGCTGGCATGAGCCAGATCAACGATCGGTGAAGGTCCACTCTTCGCGCAACATGTCCTCGGAGGGATCGGCGAAGCGACCCATGGTTACGCTCGAGGGCACGAGACTCTCAAACGTCCTCAGCATCGCCAACGGACTGCACGGGCCGGTCGCCGCCCATACGCTGGCGCCGCTCGACCCAGACCCCTAAGAGAAGGGCGAGGGCGGCCACGTAGAGGTAAAGAAGGAGGACGAACGGAAGGGCGAGACCGCCGAAGAGCGAGCCGTAGTTGACCAAGCCGCTGATGTAGGCACTGAAACCGATCGAAGTGAGGGTCCAGGACCCAACGGTCACCAAGGCGCCCGTGCTCACCCAGCGCCAGTTGACGGGCTCGGCAGGTGCGTATCGAATCAAGATGCTCACCACGAGCAGCATGGCCGCAACGGCGACCCCCCACTGCGCGATGAAGCCGAGCACGCTCGCGAAGGCCCCTGGACCGAGCGCCCGTTCGACGAGCGCGGGAACGACCTGGGCCACGGCCAGTGTGCCCAGTAAGCAGGTTCCAGCGGCGATCCCGAGCACTATCGACTCCCCGAGCTGGCGCCACAGCGGTCGCTCCTCGCTCATCCGATAGATGCGGTTGAGCGCTCCGCCCACCGCGAAGACTGCGTTCGAGAGCTCCCAGATGGTCAGAGCCAGCCCGGCCGTCAGCCAGTAGCCCTGTCGCGTGGCCAGGATCTGGCCCACCGTCTCATCGAGGACTCCGAAGACCGATGGACCCACGATCGCTGCGACTCCCGGGGCGACATCGCGCGTCCACAGCACCGTCAGATCGAGGAAGCCGAGCAGAGCGACTACGAAGAGGGCGAACGGGACGAGAGCAAACAACACGCAGAAAGCGACCGCGTTGGCATAGGTGAACAGCTCGAGTTGTTGAAAGTCCGCGGCCACGTCCCTGCCAATGGCGAGGGCGCGGTCTCGGAGCCGGTCGGGGCCGGCCTTGGCGCGAGGAGCCAAGCCGCTCAGAGTGGCGTGTGCGTTGAACGACCCGGCACCGAAGATTCGGCTCTGTTCAGGGTGGCGGCGCGAACCATCAAGCCGACCGCCGGCGGGACGATCTTCTCGGCGCACGGTCGTCGGGACGTTCACTGTCGACACGAGTGAGCAATGACGTGCTCTCAAGCGTCAATCGCGTGGTCGACCCTGCGGTGGTAGCGCCGTCCGGCCTTGCCTCCTGCCATCGCAGCAAGCACCGTCACGACGAGCACCAACACGAGCGTCACGAGTGCACCGATGCCTAGCGAGCCAGCGTTCGGGATGGTCGGCAGGCTGAGCTGTGAAAGCACGTTGAACTGGGAGCCGAGGAGCGCTCCCGCGACGGCGAGGAGGATCGTGATGACCAGTCCGATGATCCACACGCCGAGCCCCTGACGACCGCCGTCGAAGCGGGACATCCTCCCCGCGACGTAGCCACCCGCGTAGTACGCCAGTGCAAGCACTAGCAGGAACACGATCCCGGCGACGATTCCGATGGTCCCCGCAGCGCTCGCGGCCTGCTGCCCGCTGTTGAATGAGCTTCCCGCAATCGGGCCACCGATCGCACTTACGAGCGCGAGCAAGAGGACGCTGACCGCTGTGGCAACGAGCCATCCGAAGAAGGCCGCACCCCAGTTGAAGCCGCCGAACTTCTCGCGACCCCGAGGCCGACCATCTTCGCTGTTTCTTTCTACCATCGGATTTCCTTCCGGTTGGTAATTGCTTCCTCGTGTGGGCTGTCTAACTGACACCGTCGGGCCGTGGACGACTAGGGCCGAAATCTCGGCCTCCCCAGCCGCTCGCTAGGCCTCTTCCTCGCTCGGAGCTCCCGCGATGATCCCCTTGACACAAGGCACTCATTCAGCTAGAGTCCTTCTTAGTGGGCTTCTTCCGGCTTTCTAGAGCGATTCTCTTTGCCTCATCGCGGAGCTTCTTCGGGAACAATCTCCGCATCGCCTCTTCGGTCGTCAGCTCGTCCGCCTTCTTCTTTCGTCTAGGCATGGAGGGCTCCCCGTGGAGGACATGAACCTGCCGGACCTGATTGACAGATTCGGCGACGAGGACAAGTGCCGCGCCTACCTCGAAGAGCTTCGCTGGCCTGAGGGCGTTCGCTGCCCGCGCTGCGACTCCGAGAAGGTGTCGCGGATCGTGAAGCGCAACCAGTTCGATTGTGACTCATGCCGCTACCAATTCTCGGTGACGGCGGGGACGCTCTTCCACGATTCCCACCTGCCCTTGCGGAAGTGGTTCCTCGCCATCTACCTGCTCGCCGAGTCCAAGAAGGGCATGTCGGCACGGCAGCTCGGGCGGACGCTCGGCACGAGCTACAAGACCGCCTGGTATCTCGCTCACCGAATCCGCGCGGCGATGGGCGACGACGATCAGCCGCTCTTGCGGGGGATCGTGGAGGTCGACGAGACTTTCGTGGGCGGTCGGCGGATCGGCGCGGGTAGAGGGCGCTACCGCGACGAGGACAACCCGCCGGTCGCGGGAGTCGCCGAGCGCGGCGGGGAGGTCCGGCTCCGCGTGGTCCGCGACCGCAGCAAGGGGACGCTCCACGGGTTCATCCGCGAGCATGTCGCCGACGAGGCCGAGGCGATCTACACCGACGAGTGGATCGGCTATCAGGGCGTCGGCGACGAGGACACACGGCACGAGTCCGTCAACCACTCCGCGCACGAGTACGTCCGCGCCGACGTGCATACCAACACGGTCGAGGGCGTCTGGTCGCTCTTCAAGCGCGGGATCGTCGGCAGCTACCACCAGATCAGCTCGAAGCACCTGCCCGCCTACCTTGACGAGATGGAGTTCCGGTTCAACAACCGCGAGAACCCGTTCCTCTTCCGCGACACCCTGCTCGTGCTGGTTCATGGGGAGACGTTGCCGCTCAAGAAACTTCGTTCACGGTTAGGCACTTCTTCGAGCGCTAGCTTGCGCAGGCCGGTGCGCAGGGCGTAGTCATAGACAAACGGCTTTCGCCAGTTTTCGCCGCGTAGCGTCAGCCGCACGAACCACGGTGAGCCCCACAGGGGTCCGCCCATGTGCTGGGTAGGACTGCGCAGGTCGGCGACGGGATACACGTCCCCAGATTCCTTGTAGGCGACGGGGATTCTGTGTGGAACGCGCGTTGGTGGAATGTCGCGCTTCAAGTCCGTTTCCCAACCCACGTTTTCGGTATGGACGGACCCGTCGCTTCTTAGGATCGCTACCTCCGGTGTGACCCCACGCCCCGTCCCCTTGGCTCCGCCGCGCTCCCTCGCGTTGCGCACCTCAAGTGTCGCTTCACTGTCATACAACGGGGCACCCTCGTCTGTGTGACGTAGCCTTAGCCCGTTCTTCGGCGTAACGACGAACTTAGGCGTCCGCGCTTCAAGGGCCGTCATCAAGGCACCTAGCACCACGAGAAACACGCCAAGGCCGACGATTACGACGGCAACGGTCGGCAGCTTCCCGAGAATGGCGAGCGCCGTTGCACCCCCACCGCCGATCACGGCGAGCCCACCCCGAATGAGCCAATCGACGAGGCTCGCGACTGACCCCGCCCGATAGAGCCGTCGCCACATACCTTTAGCCACGCCGAGAGGGGTGAGCCACGTGGCCAGTCTAGCGCGGCCCTTGCGTGAAGGGGATCATCCTGGGAGCTCCCTTGAAGTCCATGGCTCCCGGCGCCGCGGCGCTCACTCGAAGTCCGCGACCGTGTGCGGCCCGACGCAGGCCACGCTCGGCGCTCCCGCCACTCCGCGCGCCACCTCTCGCACCTCGTCCTCGGTGACCGCATCGAGCGCCGCGATCGCCTCCTCGGGGGAGGAGATCTCGCCGAACGTCACCTTCTGGGCCGCCGCCCGGCGCGCCACCGCGTTCGTGCCCTCGAGGGCCAGCACGGTCGAGCCGCCCGCGTAGGCCCGGGCGCGCTCGATCTCGCTCGAGCTCGGGCCCTTCTCGGCGAGGTCGGCCACGATCTCGCGGATCCGCCGGTAGGCCTCCTCGCACTTGGAGGAATCGAGACCCGAGGCGACGTCGAGGCTCGACGTGTCGGTGTGGGTCCACGGGTACGAGCGGATCGCGTAGCAGAGCCCCCGCTGCTCGCGGATCTCGTCGAACAGGCGCGAGCCCATGGAGCCCCCGAGCAGGGTCGAGTAGACAGCGAGGGCCGCGCGCTGGCCCAGGTCGGTCGGGTCGATGGGGGCGCGCCAGTGAAGGCGCAGGTGCGACTGGTTGGTCTCACGCTCCTCGACGAGCACCCGGCGCTCGAACCCCGGAGCCGACTCGACGCCGTCCTCTTCCGCCCGCCCGGCAAAGCGCCCGAAGAGCTCGGCGAGGCGTGGCTCGTCGATCGCCGAGAGATCGCCGGCGAGGAAGGCGCCGCCCCGCGCCGGCGCCCAGCGGCGGTCGCGGAAGCCGAGGATCGCCTCGCGGCTGAAGCTCTCGAGGTGCTCGGCGGGCCCGAGCACCGGCCGACCGAGCGGGTGGTCGCCGTAGGCGGCGCGGTCGAGCAGCTTGCCGGCCACGCTCGCCGGAGCGTCGTCTGAGCGGTTGATCTCCTGGATCACGACGCCGCGCTCGCGCTCGAGCTCGTCGCCGGCGACCCGGGCCTTGGCCACGAAGTCGGTGAGCAGGTCGGCGGCGTCCATCACGGCCTCGCTGCGGCAGGTGACGTGGAAGGCGACGACGTCGTGCGAGGTGTAGGCGTTGAGCTGGGCGCCGAGCCGCTCGGCGGTCTCGTTCACGTCGCGGTAGCTCGGATACTTCTCGCCGCCCTTGAACACGAGGTGCTCGAGGAAGTGTGCCATCCCGTTCTCCTCGGGGCGCTCGGTGCGCGCCCCCGCGTCGAAGGCGACGAGCACTGTGACCGCGCGCGTGCCCGGCATCTGGAGCTGTACGACCGGGAGACCGTTGTCGAGGGTCGTGTCGTGGATGTCGATCACTGGGACCGAGAGGCTAGTGGGCGCCGAGCACGGTCGAATGCGACCGCCGCCTGCCGTATCCTCGCCAGCGAGATGGCAGCTCGCCCGAACCGACCGGTCGGCCCCGACGGGCGGCCGCTCACCCCCGAGGAGCAGGCCGACCTCGAGCGGCTCGAGCTCATCGAGCAGGCGCGCAACTCGCGCCGCTGGGCGTACTTCGCGACGTTCATCGCCTTTCTCGCCGCCGCCGCGGCGGCCGTGGCGCTTGCCCTACTGCTCTCGACCGACCAATCGTCGGGCCGGTCGGGCGCCTCGCGCAGCTCGGTCCGCGACCTCCAGGATGACCAATCCAAGCTCGAGGACCGCGTCGAGTCGGCCCGCGAGGCATCGCGCGACGCCGAGGGATCGGTGGACTCGCTCACGAGCCGCATCGACGACCTCGAGAGCGAGGTCCAGAGCGCCGACGGGCCCGACGAGTCGACCCAGCGCGAGGTCGCCGACCTGAGCCAGGACGTGCAGCAGCTTCAGGAGGAGGTCGACCGGGTCGGGCGGGACGCCGACTCGGGCGGCTCCTCGCCCTGAGCGTCAGCCGGGTCGCCGTCGGCGCCGCCAGGGTTCTCGCCGCCACCCTCGCTCTCGTCCGCCTGGCCCGCGGTCGCGATCGCCGGCCGCCTCTGGCCTCGGGCGCGCCTCGCC
>JACCUC010000057.1 GCA_013812065.1 Thermoleophilaceae bacterium
GCCACCGCCCCGTCGACGAGGAACGTCCCCACGGAGTGCGGAGTCTTCGTACTGAAGACCTTGGGACGGTGCTCCTCGGGGAGGATGCCGGCCCGCCGCGCGTGAACGAGCAGCGTCGCGTCCCAGGTCGGGAGAAAGCGCACGGGCGCGGGGGTGTCGGGGTCGGGAAGCGGCGCCCGCGGCAGGTCGAGCAGCTCCTTGCCGCCCTCGTCGCGGAACCGGCGCAGGCTCAGGCGCTCGAGCGCGGGCGCGAGGCTGCCGACCGGCAACCCTGCCCAGTTGGCGACATCACTGGCCGGCGCGGGGCCGAAGCCGCCGAGGTATCGGCGTACGAGGAGCTCGAGACCCTCTGCCCGGGTCCCCTCGGCCGGCTCGAGCCAATCCGCCGCCGCGGCGTAGAGGTCCGCCCGGCGGCGCTCCCACGTGCCCGACGGGGGCACTCGCACGAGGGGAAGCCACAGGCCCACCGCGCCTGCGAGCGGCTTGCCGAGCAGGTCCTCGATCTCCTTGCGCCGTAGCGGCCCGTCGGCGAGCGCGTCGCGCAGGGTGGAGGCGGCGGCCGCAACCTCCTCGGCGGATAGCCCGCCGCTCGCGACGCGCAGCCACCAGTCCCGCCGGGTCTGCTTGATGGCGATGGTGAACGGCCAGTAGTCACGCGCGGAGACCAGGTGGATCGTCGCCCGCAGAAGCGTCCCCTGGACGACCGTGCGCCGCTCGAGCGCTCGGGTGAGATCGTCGCGCTCGAGCCCCTCCATCCGCGACCACAACCCGATGTACATCGACGGCGCGTACTGAGCCTGGAGCCCACCCATGCGCTCGAGGACCCGCGGGATAGGCGTCTTGGTGCGCTCGAGCAGGAGCTGGCGCGCGAGCAGAGCGCGGTTCAAGTCGCGCTGGGTCAGCGTGCGCTCGGCGCTCGCGGCCACCGCTCCGAAGCTATGGCGGCGGCGCGCTGGCGGCCATGCGCCCCAGCAGCTCAAGCGCTCCGTGCTTCGACAGCGGCTCGTTGAGGTTCCCGCACTTCGGCGACTGCACGCACGAGGGGCACCCCCTCCGGCACGGACACTCTCCGATCAGCCGCTTCGCATCGTCGACGAGGCGCTCGAAGGATGCGAAGCCGGCCCGCGTCAGCCCCACGCCGCCCGGGTGGCCGTCGTAGATGAAGATCGTCGGGCGCCCGGTCTGCTGATGGGAGGCCGTCGAGAGGCCGCCGATGTCCCAGCGGTCGCACATGGCGATCAGCGGGAGGACGGCGATCTGGGCGTGCTCGGCGGCGTGCAGGGAACCCTGAAGGACCTCGAGCGGGAACGTCTCGCCGGCGTCCGTCGCTCGCAGCAGCTCGTCCGGCAGCACGAACCACAGCGCCTGGGTGACGAAGTCCTGCTCCGGCAGGTCGACCGGCAGGAGGTCGAGCACCTCGTGGTCGGACACGCGCTTGCGCTGGAAGGCGACGACCTGCTCGGTCACGGAAACCATGCCGAAGGAAAGCTCGACGCCGCAGACCGTCCGCTGGTCGAGCAGGCGCTCGATCCAGGTGTCGGTCTCCTTCTTGGGCTGCGTGTACCAGTCGCCGTGAAAGGCCCGTACGGCCGCGCGCCGGCCGCGCAGGTCGAGCTCCTCGACCTCGTAGCTCTGACCCATGTGGAGGTAGGCCGCGCCCGGGTGCAGGGTGTCGAACGCCCTACCCCACTCGACCGAGCCGAGCAGCTCGCCCGAGTCCGCGTCGGCCACCGCGAACGAGTCGGGCGACGCCGAGCGCAGCGCGATCCGCCCGGCCGGGAACTCGCCGTCGCGGCCGGCGGGGAGGTAGCGACCGCCGCGTTCGCGCAGCTCGCCCGCGGCCACCAGTCGCTCGGCGTAGGCCTCCCAGCGCGGCCCCAGCACCTCGGCGTCCTGAGCGTCGAGCGGCAGCTCGTAGGCCGCGGCGACGAGGTGCTGGCGGTGGATCTCGTCGGACTCGTGGTCGAGGATCGCCGCCTCGACGGGGCGGTCGAGGAACTCGTCGGGGTGGCGGCAGAAGAACTGGTCGAGCGCGTCGTCGCCGGCGACGTACATGGCGAGGCCGGTCGAGCGCCGCCCGGCGCGGCCCCACATCTGGCGCAGGCTCGCCACCGTGCCCGGGAACGTCACGCAGATCGCCGCGTCGAGCTCGCCGACGTCGATGCCGAGCTCGAGCGCACTCGTCGCCGCGACCCCGAGCAACTCGCCGCCCATCAGGCGCCGCTCGATCTCGCGCCGCTGGGAGGGCGTGTAGCCCGCGCGGTAGGGCGCGATGCGCTCCGCGAGATCGCCACGGCCGCGGTCCTCGAGCCGCAGGCGCGTGAAGCGATGGATCAGCTCGACGCCACGGCGCGAGCGCAGGAAGCAGATCGTCCGAGCACCTCGCTCGACCAGGTCGGCGAGCAGGTCGGCGGCCTCTGAGAGCGCCGAGGCCCGCGTGCCCTTGGCCTCGTCGAGCAGCGGCGGGTTCCACATGGCGATCTGGCGCTCGGCGCGCGGGGCTCCGTCGCGGTCTACGAGCTCGAAGTCGAGCCCCGTGAGCCGCTCCGCGAGCTCGACGGGATTGGCGATCGTGGCGCTCGCGAGCACGAAGCGCGGCTCAGTGCCGTAGGCGTTGGCGAGGCGGCGCAGCCGCCGCAACACGTTGGCCACGTGCGAGCCAAAGACCCCGCGGTAGGTGTGGGCCTCGTCGACGACCACGAAGGCGAGGTTCGCGAGCACGTCTCCCCAACCACGGTGGTGCGGGAGCACGCCCACGTTGAGCATGTCGGGATTCGTGAGAATGAGATTCGTTCTCGCCCGGATGGCGCGGCGCTCCTCCCGCGGCGTGTCGCCGTCGTAGATCGCCGGGCGCAGGAAAGGGGCGCGCAGCGCGGAGAGCGCCCGCGCCTGGTCCTGGGCGAGCGCCTTGGTCGGGTAGAGGTACAGCGCGCGGGCGCGGCGGTCGCGGGCCAGGACGTCGAGCACCGGCAGGTTGAAGGCCAGCGACTTGCCGCTCGCGGTGCCCGTGGTGACGATCGTGTGGCCGCGGTCGAGGGCGCACTCGAGTGCCTCGGCCTGGTGGGACCACAGGTGCTCGACGCCGACCCCGCGCAGGGCCGAAGCCACCGCGGGATGCAGCCGCTCGTCGGGCAGCGCGACCGGCGCGCCGGGCCGTGCGCCCTCGCGGCTCTGGGCAACCAGTCGCTCGTCACGGCCGGCCGCGAGCACCTCCTTCCAGGGCGGCGTGGTGGTCGAGGTGGCCACGAGGAACGATGGTAGGCCGGCGACGCCTGCGGCGTGAGCGACCAAGGGCCGGCGACCGTCAGCCCAAGTCGGCGAAGCGAAGCCCGCGCACCCGCTCGAAGTCGCGACGGTTGCGCGTTACGAGTCCGAGGCGGTGGACGAGGGCGGTCGCGGCGATCAAAGCGTCCGGAGTCAGCAGTCCCGAACGCCGGCGAATACGTCCCGCCCGCTCCGCCACGACGCCGTCGACGTCCACCTCCGCGAAGGGGGAGAGGAGCTGGGCGACGACATCCTCCTGATCGGCGGGACCGGCGAACAACTCGCAGCGCGTAACCGCGGAGTAGTGGATTCGATGCCGGCGGGGCCGAAGCGCCCTCGCACCGCGGAGGTGGTCGATGAAGACGTCGCTGTCGACGAGCAGGTCAGCCACGGCTGAGTCGCTCGTCGCGCTTGCGCCACTCCTCCCGCGGGGGCGCCGCGAAGTCCGGCGATCTTCCAAAGGTGTGCTCGAGAGCCTCCGCGGCACCGGGACCGGCGCCGGCGAGGTAGGCGTCCACCGCTTCGCGGATGAGCTCGGCGAGCGATCCTCCTCGGCGGCGCACCAGCTCGTCGAGGCGAGCGCGCTGCTCGCCCGTGAGGTAGATTTGCGTGCGGGTTGACATATACAGCGCAGTATACAGCGTCGCTCCCAACCACTCACGCGCATCGCCCGCACGGAGTATGCTCGTCGACCCCCTACCGAACGAAGAACCGCTTCTGACCACCGGCGCAGATCCTGATCCGGCGAGGCCAGCGCCGGGGCGTCGCGCGACGGGGCGTGACCAGCCTGCGAGCCGTCCGGCTCGGCACCGGGTCCGATCCTCGCTAGCGTGGCGGGCCGATGTCCCTCCGCTGCGTCTACACCGATCTCGACGGCAGCCTGCTCGGCCAAGGCGGGTCACTCTTTCGCGACGCCGAGGGCGAGTTCACGCTGCTCGGCGCCCGCGGGCTCGAGGCCTGCCACCGAGCCGGCGCCGAGGTCGTCCTCTACTCCGGACGCCGGCGGGCGCAGGTCATGGAGGACGCGCGCCTGATCGGCCAGACCGCCTACATCTACGAGGTCGGTTGCGGCCTCACGCTCGAGGGCGAGGACCTCTACCTGACCGGCGACCTGCAGCCGACGCCCCAGCAGACCGTGCACGAGCAGATCGACGCGGCGGGCGCCCCGGGCCTCCTGCTCGAGAACTACGCGGACCGGCTCGAGCACCACATGCCCTGGCACGGCGACCGGGAGTTCTCGCACCTCTTCCGCGGCCTCGTCGACGAGGCGGCCGCCGATGCTCTGCTCTCCGACCACGGCCACGAGCAGCTGCGCCTCGTCGACAACGGCACGGTCTTCCGCAGCGAAACCGAGCTCGAGCTCGACGGTCTTCCTCACGCCTACCACCTGATCCCGCGCGCCGCGTCGAAGGGACGCGCGGTGGCGGAGCACATGCGCGCGCGCGGCTACCGGCCCGAGGAGTGCATCGCCGTCGGCGACTCCCGCGAGGACCTCGGCGTCGCCGAGTTCGTCGGGCGCTTCTTCCTGGTGGCCAACGCCGTCGAACGCGATCCCGAGATTCGTACCCACGCCCCCGCCGGAGCGCGCGTCGAGGTCACCGAAGCGCGCAACGGCGAGGGGTTCTACGAGGCGGTGGTGCGCTCACTCGCCGAGGGGCGGTAGGTCGACAGTCAAGATGCCTCGGGCTGGATGGCGCCGGCCAGCGCCCGTCCCGCGTCTTCGAGCTCGTCCAGGGTGGTCGCCTCGGTCACGCTCGCGAGGTCGATCAGGCGCGCCTCGAACGCGCTCAGCTCGTTGCGCCCGACGACCGCGTGGCAGCCGACGCCCGCGCCGCGGCAGCGCGTCGCCACCTCGCCCACCGCCTTGCCGGCCAGCGTCTGGGCGTCGAGCCTCCCCTCGCCGGTGACGACGAAGCGGGCCGCCCGCATCCGCGCGTCGAAGCCGACCGCGTCGAGGACGTAGGTCGCACCCGGGACCAGACGCGCGCCGCGGTGGGCCCACAGGCCGCCCGAGAGGCCGCCCGCCGCGCCCGTCATCGGAGCCCCCCGCGGGTCCCGCGGTGCGGCGGCGGCCAGCTCGTCCAACCGTTGCTCGAGGCGGGCGACGGTGTCCGGATCGGCCCCCTTCTGAGGGCCGAAGACCCGCGGCGCGTCCTCCCACGCGGTACGCACGTCGCAGACCACGTCGAGCTCGAGCACGCGATCGATCCCCGCCTCGGTCAGCGCCTCGAGCGCACCGGCTCCTCCGTCCGTGGTCGCCGAGCCCCCGACCGCGACGATCACCGTACGAGCTCCCGCCTCGGCCGCGGCGGCGATCAGCTCGCCCGTACCGCGGGTGGTCGCCGCCCAGGCGTCGCGCTCGGCCTCGGCCACCCGCCACAGACCGCTCGCCTGGGCAGCTT
>JACCUC010000066.1 GCA_013812065.1 Thermoleophilaceae bacterium
GGATCTCGCCACCCAGATGCTCGCGTTCGTCGAGCACTACAACCTCACCGCCCAGCCGTTCAACTGGACATACACCAACAAGGTGCTCACCACATGAGGCAAACAACTAGCCGGAGCAAGCACTAGGGCGGCGCGCGCCTCGGCCACGGAGGCCGGCTCGTGGGGCAGACGGGTGGCGACGTTCATAGGAGTCCGGCGCCGACTAGGCGCCTGGTTAATACCCATCGGCAGCCCGGCGGTGCGCCTTGACTACTCCTCGCCGCCGGCCCGCGCTGCGGCGATCCCCACAGCGAGCGCGATCGCCACCGCCGCGCCCACGCCGAGCTTGACGCGGGCCCCGGCGAGCTTGCGCCGCGCAACGCGCCGGCCGACCTGCCAGACGATCCAGCCCAAAACCGTATAGCCCTGTTTGCTCATGTTCCCCCCTCCCCTCTGTTCCTGAGTCCGTAGGCCATTCGTGACTGCAGGCTCCACAGCTCGATGAACCCCGGCGAGGCCGCCTGCGAGAAGATCCCGCCGGACTCGCCGAAGCCCGCGAGCGCCGGATCGTAGAGGGCGTTCGGCGAGGATCGCGTCACGGCGGTCGCGCTGCCCTTGAACAGCTTGATCGTCACCGTCCCCGTGACCTGCTCGTTGACGCGGTCCATGAACGCGTTGAGGTCGTCGAGCAGCGGCTCCTGCCACAGCCCCGCGTAGACGAGGAAGCCCCATTGGCGGTCGAGCCCCGGCTTGAAGTTGTTCTGGTGGATCGTGCCGACGAGCTTCTCGAGCTCTCGGTGCGCGGTGAGAAGAATCGCCGCAGCCGGGGCCTCGTAGAGGTCGCGCACCTTGAGCCCGACGATCCGGTCCTCGATGTGGTCGACGATCCCGCAGCCGTGGCGGGCGCCGACCTCGCCCGCGCACTCCAGCAGCTCCACGAGCCCGAGGCGCTCGCCGTCAAGGGCGACCGGGCAGCCTCGCTCGAGCTCGACGGCGACCAGCTGCGGCTCGTCGGGCGCCTCCTCCGGTCGCGTCACGAGCTGGAACACGTCGGGGCGCGGTGGTTCGGAGAGGTCCTCGATCGGCCCACCCTCCGACGAGCGGCCCCACAGGTTGTCGTCGATCGAGTAGGGCGGCGCCTCGGTTCCCCCCTTGACCGGAATCCCGTGCTCGCGTGCGTAGGCGATCTCCTCCTCCCGCCCCATCTGCCAGCCGCGGACGGGCGCGATGACCCGCAGCTCGGGCGCGAGCGCAGCCACGGTGGCCTCGATTCGCACCTGGTCGTTGCCCTTGCCGGTGCAGCCGTGGGCGATCGTGTCGCAGCCGGTCTCGCGCGCGGCCTCGACGGCGAGCTTGGCGATCAGCGGGCGGCCGAGCGCGGTGAAGAGCGGATAGCCGCCGCCGTAGAGGGCGTTGGCCTTGATGGCGGGGAGGACGTACCCATGGGCGAACTCCTCGCGCGCGTCGACCACCCGGCAGTCGAGCGCGCCGAGGTCGAGCGCCTTGCCGCGCACGACGTCGTAGTCCTCGCCCGGCTGGCCGAGGTTGACGGTCAGCGCGACGACCTCCGCCCCGTACTCGTCCTGGATCCACTTGAGCATGACGCTCGTGTCGAGCCCGCCCGAGTAGAGGAGCAGAACGCGCCCGACCTCCTCGGGCTCGGCCTCGTAGGAGGCGGTCTTCGTGAAGGGGGCGCGGGGGCGGTGGTCGGGAGAGGCGGCCATCGAGGGACCCAGCCTATAGCGGGCGGGCCCGTTGAACTTGGCCGGACGTCTCGGCGCTCCCGGCTCAGCCGAGCGGATCGACGCGGTACTGCTCGCCCTCGGCGACGACGAGAACGCCCTCGCCCTTCCCCATCGGCGCGATGCGCTCGCCGGTCAGACCGTAGACGGCGGCCTCGTTGGTCGGGCTGTGGCCGACGGCGAGCGCGCGGCCTCCCTCCGGCAGTCGCGAGAAGATCCGCTTCAATCCCTCGGCGAGGGCCGCGCCGTCCTGCGCGACGAGCTCCGGGTCGGCGCCCTCGAGCGCCTCGAGCTCCCCGCTGCCGGCCTTCCCGTAGGCGTCGCGCCAGCGATCCTCGTCCTCGGAGCGCAGCCCGCGCTCGACGACGACCCCCTTCTCGACCCGCTCGCCCCGCGCGGCGAGGAGGCACGCGATCGTCTGGGTCGAGCGCTGGGCGCCGGAGGACACGAGGAGGTCGTAGCCGCCTTCCACGCCTGCGCCGAGCTCGAGCGCCGCCCTCACGCCATCCTCGCTCAGCTCGTCGTCGTCATCGTCGGTGTGCCTGCGTAGCTCGATCGTGCGCGGCATGTCGTCCTCCTCGGTGGCTCCTCTGACCCCTTCTTCCCGCTACGTGGCCCCGCATCCCATCCGCGGCGAAGCCCCTGAAATGCAGAGGGCACGCCCTCGCGGACGGCCTCGGCGGCGATCTCAGGGTGCCTTGGGCACGGATCGTGGATAGCGGGGATCCCGGCGGGCCCGGGATCGGGTAGCGCCCTCAGCGTCGAGTAGACGCTCTCCCCCGCACGCCCGTGGCGGCGCCGCGCCCCGGCGCTGGGCGGCCTCGCGGTCGCGCCGGAAGCCTGGCTCGCGAGTCACCTCCCCCGCGAGGGGCGGAGGAGCTCATGCCACGTGCCGAGCCTGCTGAG
>JACCUC010000084.1 GCA_013812065.1 Thermoleophilaceae bacterium
AAGCGCACCATCTCTCCGCGCGAGGGGGAGGGAGCCGCGTCACCCTGCCTCAGCCCGACAAGGGCGATCATGAGCGTTCCACTGCCTGCGACAACAACCGAGACCGAATAGGCGACCGCTGCGAAGATGAGACTCTCAGTTCCGACGAGGAACAGCAGTAGGATGCCGATGGCGTAGACACCGGCGGGGACCAGCCGTAACAGGTTGAAGGGGCGAAACCGCTGCTGACCCTGGAGCAGGCGGAGGCCGTACTGGTGGGCGAGCGACGCCGGACCCACGGTGAGCGTAATCAGGCCCGCGCTCCAGACCATCGGCGGATCGTTGCGGGTCAGCAGGCTCAAGACGACGAAGTGCACGGCCATGATAAAAAACACCTGAGAAAGGTAGACTGTCGATAGCGAGCGAGCGATAGCCCGCGCGCGGGCCGGTTCGCGCGCCACGAAGTAGCTGGCTGAGATGGGAAGGCCGAGTCCGCCGAGCTGGGAGATGATTACCGGCATCAAGACCAGCAGCGCGAGGTAGCCGCGATCCTCCACGCCAAGCATGCGAGCGACGAGGACGCCGCTCACGAGCAGGGCGGCTTGCGCCCCGACGCCGCTTAGGAGAGACCCGACCATCGGGGCGTTCGAGCGGAAGCGGGCTATCCAGGTCGGGCGCAGGCGGAGGGGCCGGAGCTTCATCGGGAGGCGATGAGGCGAAGGGAGCCAGCAGCCCGTCGTCGGGGCGCGCCGGTGCCTCGAACACTCATCATCGGCCTAACAATAGGCCGGTGCCTCGAACACTCATCATCGGCCTATTGTTGCGGGAGGACGTCGGTGCTTCCACCCGAAGACGCGCCGGTAGCATCGCACCCATGCCCCGCGCTCTCGTCACCGGCATCACCGGGCAGGACGGCTCCTACCTCGCCGAGCAGCTACTCGACCGCGGCTACGAGGTCCACGGGCTCATCCGTCGCTCCGCCAGCTTCAACACTGACCGCATCGACCACCTCTACCGCGACCCCCACGAGGAGGGCGTGCGGCTCTTCCTCCACCACGCCGACCTATCCGAAGCCGGCCGCCTCGTAAAGCTGATCTACGAGCTTCAGCCCGACGAGGTCTACCACCTCGGCGCCCAGAGTCACGTGCGCGTCTCCTTCGACATCCCCGAGTACACCGCCGACATCACCGGCATGGGAACGATCCGGCTGCTCGAGGCGATCCGCGAGTCGGGCGTGCAGACCCGCTACTACCAGGCCTCGTCCTCCGAGATGTTCGGCACGGCGCCGCCGCCCCAGTCCGAGGCGACTCCCTTCCATCCCCGCAGCCCCTACGGCTGCGCCAAGGTCATGTCGTTCTGGCTCGCCGTCAACTACCGCGAGAGCTATGGCATGTTCTGCGCCAACGGAGTCCTCTTCAACCACGAGTCGCCGCGCCGGGGCGAGACCTTCGTCACGCGCAAGATCACGCGCGCACTCGCGCGCGTCAAGGCGGGGCTCCAGGAGCATCTCTACCTCGGCAACCTCGACGCCTGTCGCGACTGGGGCTATGCCCCCGACTACACCGACGCGATGTGGCGCATCCTCCAGGCCGACGAGCCCGAGGACTTCGTGATCGCGACCGGCGAGACCCACTCCGTGCGCGAGTTCCTCCAGCTCGCCTCCGAGCACCTCGAGCTCGACCCGGACGAGTTCGTGCGTATCGACGAGCGCTACTACCGGCCGGCCGAGGTCGATGTGCTGCTCGGGGACGCCGCAAAGGCGCGCGCGAAGCTCGGGTGGGAGCCGACGGTCACCTTCGAGGAGCTCGTGCGGGTCATGGTCGACGCCGACGTCAAGCTCCTCGACGACCAGCTCTCGGGACGGGCGGTTCGCCTCAGCGAGTGAGCTCGCGGCCCACCCCGCGCCTCGGGGACGGCAAGTCGACCACCTCGGTGAGCAGCTCCTCGAATCGCTCGGCCATGCCATGCGGGGAGAAGTAGCGGCCCGCGTAGGCCGCCGCCGCCTCTCCCCGGCTCTCCCGCCCGGCGCGGTCGGCCAGTGCCTCGGCGATCCGCTCGGGAAAGCGCTCGGGACGGGCGCTTTCGGTCACCCAGCCAGCGCCCGAGGACTCGACGATCCGGGCAACCTCGGATTCCGGCTCGACGGCGGCTACCACCGGGATCCCGTAGGCCATGAAGTTCATGAGCTTCGACGGCAGGTTGAACTCGCGGAGGCCGGAGCGCTGTGTGACCACTCCCAGGGTGGCCCGGCGCAGCTCCTCCTCGAGCCGGCCGTCGGAGACGAGGCCGAGCATCTCGACCCGGTCGCTACGGATGGCGGCGCGTACCTCGTCCGCCGCCACGCCGTGTCCGGCGATGACGAGGTGGGCGCCCAGGCGCTCGAGCTCGGTCGACTCCTGGAACCAGCGAACGTACTCGGTCAACCCCTGGGAGAGTCCGATGTTGCCCATGCTGAGGATTCGCGGGGCGCCGTGGGTCGGCCCCGGCGACGGGGCGACTGGTGTCGAGGGCTGACGCGTGGAGGGGTTGTAGATCCGCGCGATCTTGGCCGCCGGCACGCCCTTGGCTCTGAGGTTGTGGGCGAAGGACTCGGAGATCACGACGACGCGGTCGGCGGAGCGGTAGGCGGCGTGCTCGAGGCGTTGGGCCGCGGCGAGGACTCGCCCCGGCCTTACTAGCTCGGTCGACACCGCGCCCTCGGGGAGGATGTCCTGGAGCCAGAGGATCCAAGGGCGCCGGCGCACCGCCGAGTTGGCGATCGCGGGCGCGAGGGCGGGGAAGGACGGCGAGACCGCAACCACCACGTCGGGGCTGCCGAGGGCCGGGATGGCGATTGCCTGGCTCGCGGCGAAGCTCAACTCCTGAAGGAGGCGCCGAGCGGCCGTGCCTCGCCCGACGGCGAGCGGCAGGCGCAGGACGCTGATGCCGTCGCGCTCCTCCCGGTACGGGCGCCGGCTCGTGCCCCACTCAGGGGCCGGGTAATGAGGATGGGCGGTGACGACGTCTACCTCGTGACCCCGGTCGCGCATCGTGCGGGCAAAAATCGTGCTGACCGGGCCGATGCCGGTCGGCACCGGGTCGTAGTAGATGCTCCAGAGTTGGATCCTCAACGGGGACGCCACAGGCCGGCGGCGCATGCTGACAGAGGCCCGACCGGGGTATCGAGGCGGACCGGGAGAGCTGTCGGTTATCGTCGAGAGCGAGTGTCGCCCGTGGTCGACCACCCAACCGAGTGATGTCGCCTCCCGATCCCCGCTTGTGGGAGGGCAAGGCGGTCTGCGTGACGGGCGGCGCGGGCTTTCTGGGTCAGGTCGTGGTCGGACAGCTCGAGGAGCTCGGCGCGCGGGTGCGGGTCGTGCGCTCGGCCGAGTACGACCTGCGCGTCGCCGAGCAGGCCCGCGCCGCCGTCGAGGACCAGGAGATTGTCCTCCACCTCGCCGCTCGCGTCGGTGGCATCGGCTTCAACCGCCGCAACCCCGGCCCCCTCGCATACGACAACCTCGTGATGGGAGCCAATGTGTTCGAGCAGTCGCGCCTCGCCGGCGTGGGCAAGCTCGTCGCCGCGTGCTCGGTGTGCGCCTACCCCAAGCACACGCCCGTGCCCTTCACCGAGGACGACCTGTGGATCGGCTACCCGGAGGAGTCGAACGCTCCGTACGGCCTCGCCAAGAAGATGTTGCTCGTGCTTTCCGATGCCTACCGCCGCCAGTACGGCTTCGACTCGTGCGCCCCGGTGATCGCCAACCTCTACGGGCCCAACGACAACTTCGACCTCGAGGACTCGCACGTGATCGCCGCGATGGTGCGCAAGTTCGTGGAGGCAGCCGAGCGCGGCGAGGACGAGGTGGTGCTCTGGGGATCGGGATCCCCCTCACGCGAGTTCCTCTACGTCGACGACGCGTCGCGCGCGCTGCTGCTCTGCGCCGAGCGGCTCGAGGGCTCTGAGCCCGTGAACGTCGGCACTGGCACCGAGACGCGGATTCGCGACCTCGCCGAGACGATCCGCCGGCTCGCCGGCTTCGAGGGGGAGATCGTCTGGGACACCTCGCGCCCGGACGGCCAGCCCTCGCGCTACCTCGACGTCTCCCGCGCGCGGGAGCGGATGGACTTCCGTGCGGCGGTCGGGCTCGAGGAGGGGCTGGAGCACACCGTGGAGAGCTTCCGGGCACAGGCACGGGCCGCCCCTGCGACGGCCTAGGCCGGACTACGCCCGCGAACCCGCTGAGGCACGACCACCCGGCGTCGTCCGAGACTCGAGACGCACCGCGGTCGAGCCGATAAGCTCAACCATGGTCGCTCAGTCTGGAAGGCCGCTCGCGTGGGAGAGTAGCTGCCTGAGCAGCCCAGTTGGAGCGGTCGACTCCCCCGGCACTTTCCCGAAGAGCTAACGGACTTCTCCATGACTGAGCATGGGCCGGTGGGCCTGAGCCTCCCCAACCTTCTCCATGTGGTTCGCCGGCGCCTCGGCGTGATCTTCCTGTGCCTAGTCCTAACCCCGACCGCGGCCCTGGCCGTGTCGCTTCTTCAAGAGAAGTTGTACACGACTAAGGCTTCACTCCTCTTCCGCGATCCGCAGTTCGACCAGAAGCTCTTCGGATCTACGTTCGTTCAGGAGTCGAACGATCCGGCCCGCCAGGCCGCGACCAACGTGGAGCTCGTGTCGCTCGAGGAGGTCGCGGCCCGCACGGCGAGACGACTCGGGCGTGGGCTCAGCGGAGAAGACGTTTCGGATGCCGCCAAGGTCGAGGCCGAGGGGCAGTCGGACGTCGTATCGATCTCTGCCACCGCGCCCGACCCCAAGTTTGCCGCCCGCCTCGCCAACACGTTCGGCGAGGAGTACGTCGATTTCCGTCGCGAGGCCGACCGCTCCAAGATCCGCGAGGCACAGCAGTTGGTACGGAAAGACCTGAACGGCCTGTCCGCGAAAGAGCGCCGTTCAGGTCCCGGGGAATCACTCGCCGGACGCCTCAGTCAGCTTGGCGTGCTCGCATCGCTACAGACCGGCAACGCCGAACTGGCGGAGACGGCTAGAGCACCGGACGATCCTGCCTCCCCCCAGCCGGTGCGCAACGCTGCGCTCGGCCTCGTGCTCGGTGCATTGCTCGGACTCGGCCTGGCTCTTCTCGTCGACCGGCTCGACCGGCGCCTGCGCGACCCCAAGGAAGTCGAGGACGCGTTCGAGCGCCCGGTGC